>JAFZBC010000012.1:0-11807 GCA_017561965.1 Oscillospiraceae bacterium | reverse complement strand
TGGGCTGGATGAACGATATGCTCACGTATATGTCTATGGATCCGCTGTACCGCGCATTCAATCATGACAAGCTGACATTCTCGTTCTTCTACTGCTTCTCTGAGAACTACGTGCTGCCGATCTCCCATGATGAGATCGTTCACGGCAAATGCTCGATGATCGAGAAGATGCCCGGCACGGACGAGCAGAAATTCGCGTCCTACCGCGCATTCCTGTGCTATATGTTCGCGCATCCCGGCAAAAAGCTGCTCTTTATGGGACAGGAATTCGGGCAGCGCAGGGAATGGAATTACAAATCCGAGCTGGAATGGTTCATGCTGGATTATCCGAACCATAAGTCCCTGCTGGAATTTTCCAAAGCGCTCAATAAGCTCTACCGCGATACCCCCGCGCTCTGGGAGAATGACGATTCGTGGAAGGGCTTCAGCTGGATCTCCAATGACGATTACCGGCAGAGCGTGATTGCATTCCGCCGCATCGACGACAGCGGCAATGAGATCATTGCGGTCTGCAACTTTGTGCCGGTCGGCAGAGAGGATTACAAGATCGGCGTGCCGTTCCCCGGAACCTATACGCTGGTATTCGATTCCGACGC
Organism: Oscillospiraceae bacterium; assembly: GCA_017561965.1. Lineage (GTDB taxonomy): Bacteria > Bacillota > Clostridia > Oscillospirales > Ruminococcaceae > Firm-04. Next base: position 11,212 of record JAFZBC010000012.1, on the reverse strand, counting down.
CGTCACATTCGGCGGCAGCGGCACGGCGCTGAAAAAAGTGAAGTCGGAGGAATACCCGATGCACGGCTTTGACCAGTCTGTCGCACTGACACTCCCGCCGCTTTCGGTGCAGTATTACAAATACACGCCGAAGAAGCCGCGCGTCAAGACGGAGGAGGCCGTGCCGGTCACTGAGGAAAAGCCGAAGCGTACCCGCGCAAAGAAGGCAGAAGCCGCGCCGGTCACCGAGGAAAAGCCGAAGCGTACCCGCGCAAAGAAGGCAGAGGCCGCGCCGGTCACCGAGGAAAAGCCGAAGCGCACCCGCGCAAAGAAGGCAGAAGCCGCGCCGGTCACCGAGGAAAAGCCGAAGCGCACCCGCGCAAAGAAGGCAGAAGCCGCACCGGCCGCTGAGGAAAGCCAAAGCGCACCCGCACCAGAAAAGCGACTGCGAAGGGCGGCAAAGAATAACTGAAGGAGGCGTTTACCCTATGAATACAAAAAAAGAGGTCGTAGCAATGCTCCTCGCAGGCGGACAGGGCAGCAGACTCTATGCACTGACAAAGGATATGGCGAAACCGGCTGTGCCGTTCGGCGGAAAATACCGGCTGATCGACTTTCCGCTTTCCAACTGCACAAATTCCGGCATTGACACGGTCGGCGTGCTGACGCAGTATCAGCCGCTCGTACTGAATGAGTATATCGGCAACGGCGAGCCGTGGGATCTGGACCGCATGAACGGCGGCGTCCATGTGCTCCCGCCTTACGAGAGCAACTCCGGCGCATCGTGGTACGAGGGTACCGCGAACGCGATCTACCAGAACATCAGCTTCATCGAGCGCTATGATCCGGAATATGTTGTTGTGCTGGGCGGCGACCATATCTACAAAATGGATTATGCAAAGATGGTCGATTTCCACAAGGCACAGAAAGCCGATCTGACGATTGCCGTGCTGGATGTCCCGCGCTCGGAAGCATCGCGCATGGGCATTATGATCTGCGATGATGAAATGCGCGTCACGGACTTTGAGGAAAAGCCCGCAGAGCCGAAATCCACGCTGGCCTCCATGGGCATTTATGTGTTCACATGGTCGAAGCTGAAAAAGTATCTGATCGAAAATGAGAATGCCAACACCGGCTCAAAGGACTTCGGCAAGGACATTATTCCCGCCATGCTCCAAAACGGCGAGCGCCTCTACGCCTACACCTTTGAGGGCTACTGGAAGGACGTCGGCACGCTGGATTCGCTCTGGGATGCGAACATGGATCTGCTCGCACCGGCAGAGCCGCTGAACCTGTACGACAAATCCTGGCGCATTTATTCGCGGCACAGCAATCTGCCGCCGCAGTATATCGGTGATACCGCACAGATCGAAAATGCGATGATCACCGAAGGCTCCGTCATCAACGGCAAGGTCGATTTCTCCGTCATCTTCGGCGGCGTGACGATCGAGGAGGGCGCGCAGGTGCAGTACAGCGTCGTGATGCCCGGCACCGTGATCAAGGCGGGTGCAGTTGTGGAATATGCAATCGTCGGCGAGGACTGTGTGATCGGGGAGAACGCCCATGTCGGCAGAGATCCTGCGGAATTTATCGGCAGTGAACGCGATAACTGGGGCATTGCCGTGACAGGGCACCGGATCACCGTCGGCGCGGGCAAGGAAGTCGCACCGAAGCAGATCCTTTCGGAATCCGTCTGAACGCGGCAAAAAACGGAGGTTTACCAATGGGAATCAATCAGAATGTTCTGGGGCTGGTGTTTGCCAGTATCCATGATGAAGCGATCTTCGATCTGACCAAGAACCGCACAATGGGTTCCGTTCCGTTCGGCGGCAGATACCGTCTGATCGACTTTCCGCTTTCCAATTTCGTCAATTCCGGCATTTCACAGGTCGGCGTGATCACCAAAAGCAATTACGGCTCACTGCTCGATCACGTCGGCTCCGGCAGAGAATGGGATCTCGCACGCAAAAAGGGCGGCCTGCACCTGCTCCCGCCGTACAGCCACACCAGCTCAACCATTTATCACGGAAAAATGGACGCGCTCGGCAATGTGTGGAGCTTTGTGGAGCATTCCAATGCGGATTACGTCGTGCTGTCGGACTGCAATGTCGTCACCAACATCGACTTCCGCCCGGCTGTTGCAGCACATATTCAGGCAGGCGCGGACATTACCGTGATCTATGCCAAGGGCTACTATGACCATACGGACGGCACCGCTGCAACGATCTTCGGCATCGGCGGCGACGGCTTTGTCAATGACGTCATGATCAATCCGCCGATGACCGGCAGCTGTAATCTCGGACTGGATATGTATATCATGAGCCGGGACTTCCTGCGGAAGATCGTCAAGGAGTCGATCAGCCGCAACCGCACCAGCCTGCGCAGGGACATCCTGCTCGACCGGAATGCGGGCTATAAGATCCTCGCCTATGAGCATAAGCAGTATTACTCGAAGATCGTTTCGCTCGCGTCCTATTTCAACGCGAATCTGGCGCTGCTGGATACCGAAAAGCGGAACGCGCTCTTTGCCAAGAACGCACCGATTCTGACAAAGACCAAGGACAATGCGCCGGTCCACTTCGGACTGGAATCGCATATCAAAAACTCGCTGATCGCAGACGGCTGCGTCATTGAGGGCAAGGTCGAGAACTGTGTGCTGTTCCGCGGCGTCCGGATCGGAAAGGGCTCCATGGTCAAGGACAGCATCATTACGCAGGCAGGCGTCATCGGAGAGCGCTGCTCCATCCGCAATGTCATCACGGACAAGAATGTGATCATCGCGGACGAGCGCGTGCTGACCGGTTCTGCCGGCTATCCGCTGTTTATCGGAAAGGGCGCGGAGATCTGAGAAACGGAGGGCGAACCATGAATATTTTATATGCAGCAAGCGAAGCAAGACCTTATGTTGCATCCGGCGGGCTGGCGGACGTCGCCGGCGCACTGCCGCTCGCACTGAACCGGAAGGGGCATGACTGCCGCGTCGTGATCCCGCTGTACAAGTCGATCGGCGAGGACATGCGGAAGGACATGACCTTTATCACCTCGATCACGGTCGATGTGGCGTGGAGAAAGCAGTACTGCGGTATCTTCACCTCGGTGTATCAGGGCGTGACCTATTACTTCATTGACAATGAGTATTATTTCAAGCGGGACGGCATCTACGGCTTCTACGACGACTGCGAGCGCTTTGTGTTCTTCAGCCGTGCGATCCTGGAGATGCTCCGCGTGATCGACTTCAAGCCCGCAGTCATCAACTGCAACGACTGGCAGACCGCGCTGACGCCCGTTTACTACCAGATCTTCTACAAGTATCAGGAGGGCTTCGACAAGATCCATACCGTGTTCACGATCCACAACATCGCCTATCAGGGCAAGTATGGCACGGAGGTGCTGAACGAGCTCATGGGTATCCCGATGTATCATGCAAATCTGCTGGAATATGACGGCAATGTCAACATGATGAAGGGCGCGATCGAAACGGCGGACAAGATCACGACGGTTTCTCCGAGCTATGCATGGGAGATTCTCGATCCGTGGTATTCGCACGGACTGGACAGAGCATTGACAAACAAGCAGTATAAGCTGACCGGCTTCCTGAACGGCATTGACACGGACAGCTACGATCCGGAAACGGACGAGGCGCTGACGCCGCCCTATGCGCATTACGGCATCGGGGATGCAGCGGGCAAGCTGGCCTGCAAGCGCGCGCTCCAGCAGGAGCTCGGGCTGCCGGAGGACGACCAGCCGCTGATCGGCATCTGCTCGCGCTTTGTCGCACACAAGGGCATCGACCTGATCCGCTACGTCTTTGAGGAAATGGTGCAGAACGGCTTCCATTTTGCAGTGCTTGGCAGCGGCGAACGCATTTACGAGGACTTCTTCAAGGAAATGGCGTGGCGCTATCCGAAGGCAGTCAGCGTGACGCTCGGGTTCTATCCGCAGCTTTCCCGCAGACTGTATGCGGGCTGCGACATGTTCCTGATGCCTTCGCAGAGTGAGCCCTGCGGCTTAGCGCAGATGTACGCGATGCGCTACGGCACGATCCCGATCGTCCGCGAAACCGGCGGTCTGCGCGATTCCGTCCGGGATGCGGGCGGCGAAAACGGTACCGGATACACGTTCAAGACCTATAACGCACACGATATGCTCGGGGCATGTCTGCGTGCAAAGGGCGCTTATGAGAACAAGCCGTTCTGGGAGGAAATCCGCAAAAATGCGATGTCGCAGGATTTCAGCTGGGCATCCTCCGCAGAGCTGTATCTCGGTCTTTACAGAGAACTGGAAAGCTGGGATTCCTAAGCGGACAGTTCTGATTGATCTGAAACACGCCGCGGGCGCTTCCGGAAACAGGAAGCGCCCGTCTGTTTGCCGAAGAAGCGGTATCTCCGATGGATTTAACAATCTGACATTGCATTTTTCTGCGCGGTGTGATATAATAAAAACAAATCTGAAAAAGGGGGAATATGATGCCGCGCATCAAATGGGTCGGAATCATCCGCGACATTGACATTTATCAGACCGGCGTGCTGCCGAAACATGCGATTCAGCTGCGGATGCCGCGCGACCTGAACGGCATGATGACAACCGCACTGCCGTTCGTTCTGCCGCCTGCGCTGCTCTGCTGCGGCTCGGTTTTCCTGAAAACGCTGCTGATGCATCACCGGCAGATCCTGCCGCTCTGGATCGCTGTCGGCGCAGTCATCGGCCTGATGATGATGGTTCTGCATGAGCTGCTGCACGCAATCGTGTACCCGAAGGACGCCTATGTGTACATCGGCATCGTGCCGGGTGCGTTTGCAGCTGTCGCGCTGGCCTCGCACCCGATGCGGCGCGGACGCTTTCTGCTGATGACGCTGCTCCCCGCCGTGCTGGGGATCATTCCGCTGGTGCTGTTCTGGCTGCTGCCGAAGGATACGGTCGTGCTGAACAGCATTGTGTTCGGCATTGCGGTCATGGGTCTGGTGATGCCGTATACGGATTATTATACCGCGTATCAGGTGCTCCGGCAGACGCCGAAGGTCTGCTTTGTGCAGAATGAAAAGGACGATGTGTATTATTTTGAGTGAGACCGTTACGCATCCGGCGCTGCCATCAGACAGATTCCGATATCAAAAACTGCCCCGAAGCACAAGCGGCTTCGGGGCAGTCAGTTTGCCGAAAAAGGTATTGCGGCGCGATGAATCCGAATGGGAGCTCCGTTGCCCGGAACCCGTTTTTCATCCATCGGAGATACCGCTTTTTATGTGTTACTGACCGTTTTCCAGATACTGGATTGCCCAGTCGAGCTCATAATCCTTCTTATCGCGGAAAATTGCCATTGCTGCGTCAAGATCCAGCGGAATGCGCTCCTCGACCGGATTCCGGCTGATGCGGTCTGCGCGGGTATCGACATTCGGGACGCCGGTTTCGTCCATGACGAGGCCGGCAGGAAAACCGACTGTGACAACGCCGCCGGAAAGCACACACATTCCGCCGGTTTCCTGATTACAGCCGCACGGATCCGTGATGCCTGCAAGTGTGACATTCGGCAGCTTGGAGAGATACAGCGAGGTTCCGTCGCCCGCGCTGGCACAGTTGTAATTCGTCAGTGCCACGACAGGCAGATCCTTGAATTCGCCGGTGCCGTGAACGCCGTGATCGGACACGCAGGTATACTGCCCGTTTTTGCGGATGCCGAGCCCCTGTCCGTACCATTCCCGGTCGGTCAGCAGGTCGCAGAGCGCGCAGCCGATTTCGTCAAAGCCGCCCATGTTGTTGCGCAGATCAATGACCAGATACTCCATGCCCTGTGCTTTCAGCTCATTGAGCCGCGTGCGGAAAATTTCTCTTGCGTATTTCTGATTACCCGTCAGGTAGCCGGTGAGATTTTTCAGCCCCAGGAGATCCGAGGACAGCGTTTCTGCGGTCAGAATCAGATAGCCGCATTTGTCATCCAGCATTTTTGCGCTGAAATTCTGATCCAGAAGCGCCTGATAATCCTCCGGCGATTCGATTTTCGGGGCATGGGAAAACGCATCCATCGCTTCATGTGCCGTCCGGCATTCGCCGAGATCGGAGAGCGTGACCGTCTGCTCATTGCCGGATTTGTCAAGGAACGTGACATCGACGGTATCACCGCCCAGTGCAGAGAGATACAGCGGCGCAAGCCGGTCGGCATTGGACTTCACGGGGATGCCGTAATCGGGCACATCCTCCGCAGCCGCCTGCAAAACGGGCTTGCCGTTCCATTGTGTGATGACGGTGCCGTCCTCGATGCCGAGCTTGTTCACATCCTCTGCCGTGCAGACCGCGATCACCTCACCGCTGTCGAGCTGCACCATGGCAAGGCCGTATTCATGCTGGTGAAATGCGGACTGCTTTTCTTCTTCCTTGCCGATCTGACAGTCTGCATAGATATGGCCGTCGTGCAGTTCATTGGTGAATTCCTGCACGGCATTCATGAATTTTACCGCATCCTGTTCCTGCTCGGCGGTCTGAACTGCGGGCAGATATTTTGCTTCGAGCGCGGCAAAATCGGCCCCTTTCCACTCTTTCATAACATAGGTCTTGTCCATGTGTTTCACAAGCGAACGGAAGGATTCCGTATAGCTTTTCTGCGATTCATTGAACAGATTCGGAGCCGAACCGCAGAAATAGAAGCCGCAGAGCACCGTCAGCAGACCGGTAATGAAAGCCGTGATGCCGTAGCCGATCTTCCGCTTGGCAAACGGCATCGGGATCAGCGCCAGAACGGCAATGGCGTACAGCGGGATAAACATGCTGACCGCCATCGGAAATCCGCGGACATAGAGCCATGCGTGTACCGCGCAGATCAGCAGCGGAATCAGACAGAGCAGCCGCCATCTGCCGAGCTTCTGCCAATCCTCCCGCCATTTATGATGCAGCACTGCAAGAAGCAGCATACTCAGCAGAACCGCACCGCACCAGATCATCTGCGTTTTGTTTGCCATGGCAAAGACATGCCGCAGCGAACCGAAAAGAGTATCCAGAGTATCCATTGTATAGCCTCCCAATCGTTGAATATATTATATTATACAGCAGATATGGCATTTTGTCAATCTGCGGCTATGCGGGAGAAGCGGCGGTGACGCTGCGACAAAAACAGGGCACCGACCTGAAGGTCAGCGCCCTGTTTTGATTTTATCGGAGATACCGCGATAGGCTTATTCGTACATCGGGGTGGAGAGATAACGCTCACCGGTATCCGGCAGCAGCGCCACGATGGTCTTGCCCTTGTTTTCCGGACGCTTTGCCAGCTGGAGCGCTGCCCAGAGTGCCGCGCCGGAGGAAATACCGACCAGGAAGCCTTCGGTTCTGGCAACAGCCTTGCCGGTTGCATAGGCGTCCTCATTCGTCACGGTGATGATCTCATCATAGATCTGCGTGTTCAGCGTTTCCGGCACAAAGCCTGCACCGATGCCCTGAATGCCGTGCTTGCCTGCGACGCCCTCGGAAAGCACCGGGGAGCCCTTCGGCTCGACAGCAACGACCTTCACATTCGGGTTCTGCGACTTCAGATATGCGCCGACGCCGCTGATCGTGCCGCCTGTGCCGACACCGGACACGAAAATATCGACCTTGCCCTCGGTGTCATTCCAGATCTCGACACCGGTCGTCCGCTGATGAATTGCGGGGTTCGCGGGGTTCGTGAACTGCGACGGAATGAAGCTGCCCGGGATCTCGGAGGCCAGTTCCTCCGCCTTGGCGATGGCGCCCTTCATGCCCTTGGAACCTTCGGTGAGAACCAGCTCTGCGCCGTAAGCCTTCATCAGATTGCGGCGCTCGATGCTCATGGTTTCCGGCATGGTGATGATCAGACGGTAGCCGCGGGACGCCGCGACAGAGGCCAGACCGATGCCCGTATTGCCCGAGGTCGGCTCAATGATGACGCTGCCCGGCTTCAGAAGTCCCTTTTCTTCTGCGTCGTCAATCATTGCAGCAGCAACTCTGTCCTTGACCGAACCGGCCGGATTGAAATACTCCAGCTTGCCCAGAACGGTCGCTTCCAGCTGATTCGCCTTTTCGATGCGTGTCAGCTCCAGCAGCGGCGTACCGCCGATCAGATCCGTGATATTCTTATAAATGCTCATGTGAATACGCTCCTTTTCAAATATATATAATATTATGGATTTCCGGTTATCATATGCGGGGAGGGACTGCACAGTCCTCCGCGGTCAACATCGTTTCATCGCCTATACGCCTCCTAGGTTTACCCATATATCCTATCTGTTTGGTATGATATTATTATAGCAGACAAAAACGGATTTGTCAACCCTTTTTTGAAAAAATTTTTTGCAGGCTGTATTTGCCCGCTGCGGGGCGTGGATCATCGCGCAGCAATACCTTTGCATCGTATGCAAACAGGCGCCGACGGTTTCCGTCAGCGCCTGTTCTGTGTATTGGATTCAGATTGCCCGGCAGACCGCTTTCTCAGTTGTTCCGGACAATGACAACCTGATGCGTGGTTGCGTAAACATTGGTGAACAGCACATGCTCCTTGCGTTCGTCGGTGACGGAAAGACCCGCAACACCGACATCCGCAATGCCGTTTTCCACATTCGGAATGACCGCTTCAAAGGCCAGATCCGAAATCTGGAGCTCGTAGCCGAGATAATCGCAGACCGCGTTCATCATGTCCACGTCAAAGCCGACGATGTCCTCACCCTCACGCCACTCATAGGGCGGGAATTCTGCATTGGTTGCCATGTACAGCTTGCCCTTATCTCTCTTGACATCCGTCTTCGGCACATACGGGTGCTGCCCCTTTTCGTCGCCCTCGTAGTTGCTCTTGATCGCACCGAGCGTGCCGTCCACGAACAGCTGCATCAGTGCGCTGTTGAGCTCCTTCTGGAGCTCCGTGTTATTCTTGCCGACTGCGATTGCATATTCTTCTTCTGCGAACGCCTCGTCCAGAATACGGATGCCCGGGTGTGTTTCCAGGAATGTATTGGCGGTTTCCAGATCCGCGATGACGGCATCAATGACGCCCTGCTCTAATGCCTGCACGCCGTCAGCAGCCTTGACATAGCGCTGCGGTTCGGCATTTTCAATGTCGCCTGCCAGCGTATCTGCTGTTGTGCCTTTTTGTACGCCGATTTTTTTTCCGTTCAGATCTGCGATGCTGTTGACCCTGTTCGCGGGGATTTTGGAACCGCAGCCTGTCATCAGCACGCTGCAAAGTGCGAGTACAGACAGTACGGCTGTGCGTTTTTTCGTCATCATGTTCTAGCAACCTCCCATTCAATGACCGCCTCAAAGGCGGATAACTGCACTTATTATAACATATCCCAACAGAATAATCAATAGATTTCAGAATTTTGTAGATGAATGAACAAAAATTGGCAAAAAGATGACAATGCTTTCCGGAATATGAAGAAATGCGAAAGAATGTCTGAAAAAACGGGAAAAGCCCTTGCTTTTTTCAGCCTGCCGTGATATGATGCAGACAGAAACGGAGCTGCCGCAGATCTTACGGGAGGGATGCAGGGCAAATGGAACTGAATATGCCTGTCATCACAGACCTCATCGTGATGCTCTGCATATATGTGCTTGTGCTGTTTCCGCGCTGGAAAAAACAGGGTGCGGATATGCTTGCAGTCAGGACGCTGATGTATGTGCATCTGGGGCTGGTGCTGTATGTGACGCTGATGCCGCTGCTGGTTTCGGTTCCGTTCTGGAGAGAGATGCCGTACACCCCGATGAACAGTCAGCCGTTCATTGACGTGAAGCTGCGCAGGGGCGATTATCTGCGGCAGATCGGGCTGAATACGCTGCTGCTCATGCCCTACGGCTTTCTCCGGCCGCTGACAAAAAAGGGATACTGCTTTTTCGGAACAGTCATCCTGACCTTCTTTTTCAGTCTGACGATCGAGCTGCTTCAGCCGTTCACCGGGCGGACATCCGACGTCACCGACCTCATTACGAATACCGCAGGCGGCGCTGCGGGCTGTATCATATCCGCATGGCTGCGCCCGCTGACCGGTGCAGTCTTACAGAAAATCAATAAGGAGCGTGGATTCAAATGACAACAAACGAGTGGGATCTGAGAAATCTGATTTCGGAGGGCGCATTTTCGCATAAACGCCTGCTGATGCTGGTGATCGGCGGACTGGCTGCCGGAATTCTGACAACAGCATTCGGGGCATACGGGTACAGCTTTCTGGGCTGTGCCATCGGCGAGGTCAGCCAGGGGCTGTTCCTCTGGGCAGTGATCTGTACCCTGATTTCGGTTTCCGCAAAAACGCCGCTTCATGCGGCTGCCGGTGTGGTCTGCTATCTGATCTCAATGCTGCTGGGCTGCGTGCTTGCAGGCAGGCTGGGCGACTGCTATGTCTGGGAATCGCTGCTGTTTGTCCGGATGCTTGCGCTGATTCCGGCGGGCATCCTCGGACTGTGCGCGTGGTATCTCCGCCGTCTGGAGGCACTGCGTGTCGCGGCGCTGGTCGCAGGCATCGTACTGCCGCTGCTGGACATCATGTTCCTCTCGGACACATCCCTTCCGGTGCTGGCCGCTGAGGGCGGGCTGTTCCTTGCATTCTTCATAGTGCTCCGGCATCTCGGAGAGGATCAGCGGGAGCAGATCCTCTACCGCAGAAACTTTATGGGAAGCTGCGAACCGCTGAACCGGTTCTGAGCAGCATCACATACCGCAGTATGACCGGCAGGACGGATCCGCAGAACGTCCTGCCGGTATCCTGCCGTTTCTGCGCACAGGAGTATGCCTATGAAAAAGCCGGGCAGGAAAACAGCCTGCATTCTCGGCTGTATCGCCGCAGCAGCAGTGCTTGCGGGATTGCTGCTCATCATGCTGAACTGCACGCGCATCGGAACGGACTTCCGGGAGGCGATCACTGCGCAGCGTTCAGCAGATCCGGCGTTTGCAGGGCTCCGGAACGCTGTGCAGCATACGCGGAATGTCCGCGTGGATCTGTCGGAGTCGAAGCTCGACAGCGAAACCGGAACGCTCCGGATCTATGCGCAGACGGAAACGCTGAACGATACCGTCCGCGCCGTGCAGAATGTACATGCGTATCTTGCGGATACAGAAGATGCGCCGGAGCGGGCGTACAAGATTATACTTGACTTTCATTTTCAGGATGACTGCATCCCGCAGAATGTGCGGTACTATAATTTCAGCGCGGCCGATGATGAACCCGCGCTGACGCTGTTCCGCTGTGAGATCGAATATGACCTTCTGCGCGATTCGGAAATCGAAGCGCTGAGCAGCATGACG
>JAFZBC010000107.1:0-1596 GCA_017561965.1 Oscillospiraceae bacterium | reverse complement strand
CTCCAGAATCTGCGGCGATATGCCGAACAGTTCATGCTGGATCCCGCAGAATTCGAGGTCGCCGGTTTTATGACGCTGACCACGGCGAATCTGGAAATTGATCCGCTGTCAACGGAATTCGCGCTTGCAAGCGTCTATCATATGGTGTATCTGCGGCAGTTCGGCCCGTTCGTCACGCGGTTTGATACGCCGGACAAACGCGCGGCATTTGCGCAAAGCCTCCCGGAAGAGGATGCCGCCGACATGCGCACGCAGACAGCAGATGCAGACGATGCATTTGAAACGCTGCTTGCGGATCCCGCGCCGAATATGTTCACATTTCTTGCGCCGTTCAACTTTCAGCGCCTGATGCAGTATTTCCTGATGCAGTCGGAGGATGAAAATTCCTACCGAACACGCCGCAGGGCAGGGGACACGGTGCTGGATATCCCGAAGAATCTTGCCGTCCCGACCATGAAAAATTATCAGTACATCATGTCCCTGACACCGGCGGGCAATGCCTATATGCAGCCGCTGGCTTCCACGGACGGTCTGAAATTCTCCGGCGGCAGAATGTATTTCAAGGGAAACGATATTCAGCCGGTTTCTGAGGTCGAGCTGCAAAACATGGTCACAAAAGAGGGCATCGAGTCCATTGACCTCGGCATGCTGCGCATCTTTTATTCGATCATCCTGCGCGAGTTTGAGAAAACAAAATACTCGAATCTCCAGGACGTCATCAAGCTGTATATCCCGGATCTCGCGGAGAGCATGGGCTTGCAGCGGAACATCAACAAAGCCGGCATTCAGCGGCTGATCGAAACGATCCAGAGCTTTCACAATATCGTCGGCATCATGCACGGAACGCGCGCGGGCAAACCGTCCAAATCGCTGTATCCGGTGCTGAACTTTGAAGGCTATGACGACAAGACAAACACGATCTCATTCAGCTCGCCGTATATGAACATGGTCATTCAGACCGTTTACCGGCTGGCGATCGTCCAGAAGAAGGACGGCGCGCCGAAGCTGACGAAGCGCGGCGATCCAGTCCGGAATCCGACGCATTCCTACGGGATCAAAACCTCGATCCTCAAGGAACGCAACAAGGCCGCGATCGAAAATGTGGTGACGGTCGTGCAGCTGATCGAACAGTGCGGCGATCAGACCCCGCACATCTCGGCCCGGACGATGATCGAACGGAATCCGCAGCTTGCGACACGGCTGGAGAAAGTCAAGAATCCGACCTCGCTGCTGAAGCGAACCTTTGAAGCAACATGGAAGCTGCTGCGGGAGCAGACCTATCTGACGGAATGGTATCAGGACATTCAGCTTCCGGATCCGTCCGATCCGGCGGTCATTCCCTCGCTCAAAACGCTTGATCACATGGTGTTCACGTTCACGCATAACGGCAAACGCAAGAACACCGGAAACTGAATAAGGTGCCGTCGGCGGATTAAAAATGGGGGCGTTACACATGCATCACGCCGCAAATTCTTCTTTTCTATATTCGATCAGATCACCGCGGGACGTCCGCGCCCGGCGGCTGACCGTTTCTTATTTCAAAGAGAATGCATCACAGGCATTTGGCATCGTCCAAATGCCGATGCATATTCCTAT
>JAFZBC010000106.1:0-6710 GCA_017561965.1 Oscillospiraceae bacterium | reverse complement strand
CAGCGCCTGCAAAAACTGATTCCAAACGGTTTAGGAGGCCAATATGAATAAAAAGCTCCATGCGATGCTGGAAAAGCATTGCCCTGTTCTGTATTACAGAATGCTTCAGAAGAAACGGGCTGAATATGAGGCGCGGTTCGCAGCCATGACGCCGGAGGAGATGCGTCAGCGCGACGACGAGCTCTATTTCAAGCATGTCGGCAAGCATGTCAACTGGGATGATCCGCATGCCTATACGGAAAAAATGCAGATCGCAAAGCTCGAGGATAAAAACCCGATGAAGGCACAGCTGGCCGATAAGTACGCTGTCCGGAAATGGGTGGCTGACAAGATCGGTGAGGAATATCTGGTTCCGCTCTGCGGCGCATTTGACAATGCCGATGATATCGACTTTGAAAAGCTCCCGAAGAGCTTTGTGATCAAGACCAATTCCGGCTCCGGCGATGCGATCATCGTGCATGACAAGGCAACGCTTTCCGCGCAGGATCAGAAGATCATCCGTGCAAAGATGAACTACCAGATGCACTGCAACTATGCCTGCGGTTCCTTTGAGATGCACTATTCGGACATCAAGCCGAAGGTGATCGTGGAGCGCCTGATCGAATGCGATGAGGACGATCTGCCGGATTACAAGTTCATCTGCTTTGACGGCAAGCCGTATTACTGCTGGGTGGATATGGGACGCTATCATCAGCACAAGCGGAATGTCTACGATCTGGAATGGAATCTCCAGGACTGGAACCAGAAGGATTACGGCAATTATGAGGGCACGCTGGAAAAGCCGAAGAACTTTGAAAAGATGATCGAGCTGGCAACGGTTCTGTGCCAGGGGTTCCATCATGTGCGTGTTGATTTCTACAACGTCAACGGCACGATCTATTTCGGTGAAATGACCTTCACCAACGGCAGCGGCTTTGAGCCGATCATTCCGTATGAGGCGGATCTGAAGCTCGGTGAGCTGTGGAATCTTCGCTTCTGAGAACGGACATTCTGATTAAGGTGGAGGAATCAGTTTGGCAAAACAATCAGGCATAAAGAAGAATTTTATATACAGCTTCGCTTATCAGCTGCTGACCATGCTGCTCCCGCTGATCACGGCACCGTATATCTCCAGAAAACTCGGCGCCAATCTTGCGGGCGTGTATTCCAAGACGCATGCAGCCGCGAACTACTTCTATCTGTTCACGCTGCTGGGCGTCAACAATTACGGCAACCGCGCCATTGCACGCATCCGGGATGACAAGGAGGTTCGCAGCAAGACCTTCTGGGAGATCTACATTTTCCAGTTCATCATCTCGATTTTCGTGTTTGCGAGCTATGTGCTGTTCTGCGTGTTCTTTGAAAGCGAGAACAAGCTCATCTACATTCTCCAGGGCTTTTATGTGTTCTCGGGTATCATCGAGATCAACTGGTTCTGCTACGGCATGGAGCAGTTTAAGCTGACGACGATCCGCAGCACGGTTGTGCGGCTTCTGAATCTGGCCTGTGTGTTCATTTTTGTTCATGATAAGTCGGATCTTCCCGTTTATACGGCGATCCTGTCCGTCAGCTTCGTGCTGTCCGCAATCGTGGTCTGGCCGTATGCGCTGAAAAACGTCAGATTTGTCAAGCCGGACTGGGCAGGCATCAAGCAGCATATCAAACCGAATCTGGTGCTGTTCTGGCCGGTGCTTGCGGTCAGCCTGTACAATATCATGGACAAGCTGCTGCTTGGACATTTCAGCCCCAACGAGGAGGTCGGCTTCTACACCTACGCGGAGCGCATTGTCACGATCCCGGCGACGCTGATTCTGGCGCTGGACAATGTTGTGATGCCGCGCATGTCCAGTATCTTTGCCAAGAAGGATACCGAGCACGCGCAGGTGCTGATGGGCCATGTCATGATGTTTGCCATGTGCATGGCGGGCGCGATGACCTTCGGGCTTGCCGGTGTATCCAAGGTGTTTGCACCGTGGTTTTACGGTGAGGAATATGTCCGCTGCGGCTTGTACATGCTGCTGCTCAGTCCGACGGTCCTGTTCAAGGGATGGGCGGGCGCACTGCGGACACAGTATATCATCCCGACCGGAAAGGACAAAATCTTCATTTTCTCGCTGACAGCCGGTGCGGCCGTCAACCTGATTCTGGACTTTCTGCTGATCCCGTCCATGCAGGGCGTCGGTGCGATCATCGGCACGATTGCGGCTGAGGTGACCGTCGCTGTCCTTCAGTTCGGATTGTGCAGAAAGGCCATCCCGCTGAAAACCTATCTGATCAACGGCACAGCCTTTACGGTCATCGGTCTGATGATGTTCTTCTGTGTCAAGGCGGTCGAGCTGCTTCAGCTTTCGCCGCTGCCGACACTGATCCTTCAGGTTGTGACCGGCATGATTGTCTACTGCGTGCTGGCCTGCTTCTATATGGTCAAGGTCATCCGTCAGCCGGTGCTCGTGAATGAGGCGCTGAAAATGCTGCGGATTCGCTATCGCTTCTGAATCTGTGCCGCTGCTCCGTCCGCAGAGCGGGGACATGAACAATACCGATCTATGAAAGGGAGAGAACCGAACATGAAAATCGCAGTTGCAGGAACCGGATATGTCGGGCTTTCGATCGCAACGCTGCTCGCGCAGCACAACACGGTCACGGCGGTGGACATTATTCCGGAAAAGGTCGCGCTGATCAATCAGCGCAAATCTCCGATCCAGGATGAGTATATTGAGAAATATCTTGCTGAAAAGGATCTGGATCTGACCGCGACGCTGGATGCAGAAGCTGCATACCGTGATGCGGCGTTCGTCGTGATCGCCGCACCGACGAATTACGACAGCCAGAAGAACTTTTTTGATACCTCTGCTGTCGAAGCGGTGATCAGCCTTGTCATGCAGTATAATCCGGATGCGATTATGGTGATCAAATCCACGATCCCGGTCGGCTATACGCAGTCGATCCGGGAAAAGACCGGCAGCAAGAATATCCTGTTCAGCCCGGAATTCCTGCGGGAATCAAAGGCTCTGTACGATAACCTCTATCCGAGCCGCATCATCGTCGGCACGGATCCGGAGGATGAGCGGCTTGTGCAGGCGGCAAAGACCTTTGCGGAACTGCTTCAGCAGGGCGCACTCAAGGAGGATATCCCGACGCTGTTCATGGGCTTCACCGAGGCGGAGGCCGTCAAGCTGTTTGCCAATACCTATCTTGCACTGCGCGTCAGCTATTTCAATGAGCTGGATACCTATGCGGAGATGAAGGGGCTGGATACGCAGCGGATCATTGAGGGCGTCTGCCTGGATCCGCGCATCGGCAGCCATTACAACAATCCGTCCTTCGGCTACGGCGGTTACTGTCTGCCGAAGGATACCAAGCAGCTGCTTGCGAACTATGCGGATGTGCCGGAGGAGCTGATCCGCGCGATCGTGCAGTCGAATGCGACGCGCAAGGATTTCATTGCGGACAGAGTGCTGAAAAAGGCCGGCTATTACGCATACAATGCAACCTATGACAGCAGCGCGGAGAAGCAGGTCACGATCGGCGTGTACCGTCTGACCATGAAGTCCAACTCCGATAATTTCCGCCAGAGCTCGATCCAGGGCGTGATGAAGCGCGTCAAGGCGAAGGGCGCGCAGATCATTATCTATGAGCCGACGCTGGAGGACGGCACGACCTTCTTCGGCAGCCTGATCGTCAATGACCTTGCGGAGTTCAAGCGCCGTTCGGATTCGATCATTGCAAACCGTTACGATGCCTGCCTCGATGATGTGCAGGATAAGGTCTATACAAGAGATCTGTTCCGGAGAGATTGATTTCCGGTGCGAAAAAGCCCGATCCGATACCATTGGAGGAGAAAACATGAATATTGCAGTCATTATCGCCGGCGGCTCCGGCCAGAGAATGGGGCAGGATATCCCGAAGCAGTTTATCACGGTGTATGAGCGCCCGGTCATTGTCTATACGCTGGAGGCGTTCCAGAATCACCCGGAGATCGACGCCATCGCAGTCGTCTGCATTGAGGGCTGGGAGCAGGTGCTCTGGGCGTATGCCAAGCAGTTCAATATCAGCAAGCTGAAATATGTGATCCCGGGCGGCAAGAACGGCCAGGATTCGATCCGCAGCGGCGTATATGAGATGGAAAAGCATTACGCGCCGGATGACATCGTGCTGATCCATGACGCGATCCGCCCGATGGTGTCCGCAGAGATCATCTCCGACTGCATCAGCAAGACCAAGAAGTACGGCAATGCGATCACGGTCATTCCGTGCGCAGAGGCCATGATGCAGACGCAGGACGGCATCGTTTCGACCGGCAGCTATCCGCGCGACAACTTAAAGCGCACCCAGACGCCGCAGGGCTTCACGATCGGCGGCATCTGCGACCTGCACAGAAGAGCGCTGGAGGCTGGCATCACCAATTCGGTCGCGTCCTGCACGCTGATGATCGAGATGGGACATCAGGTGTACTTCTCCGCAGGCTCGGAGAAGAACATCAAGCTGACGACCGTGGAGGATATTGATATTTTCAAGGCGCTGCTGAAGGCAAAGCGTTCTGACTGGCTGAAGGATTGAGTGATATGGATTTTTATGACAGCAAAACATTCCGTGAAGATCTGAAGCAGGCCGTTATGCAGACGGTCAGCCGCGAACAGCTGCATCACAGCTCCGTGATGATCACCGGCGCATCCGGCCTGATCGGTTCGTTCATGACGGATATGCTGCTGGAGATGAACCGCACGGAGAACGCAGGCATTACGGTCTATGCGATCGACCTGAGCCGGGAACGGATGGAAGCCCGGTTTGCAGGCGTCAGAACGGAGCAGCTCATCTTCGTGGAGCACAACGTCAATGACCTGCCGGATTTTGATTTTCCCGTGGATTATATCATCCATGCGGCAAGCAATGCGTTCCCGGCCGCGTTCAACAGCGATCCGGTCGGCACGATCATGAGCAATATTCAGGGTACGAAATACCTGCTGGATTACGGCAGGGATCACGGCGCGAAGCGGCTGCTGTATATCTCCTCCGGTGAGGTGTACGGGCAGGGCGACCTGAGCCTTGATTCCTTTGCTGAGAGCTACGGCGGATATGTCGATCCGACCTCGCCGCGCTCCTGCTACCCCAACAGCAAGCGCTGTGCAGAAACACTCTGCGTGTCGTATACCAAGCAGTTCGGGCTGGAAACCGTCATCGTCCGCCCGAGCCACACCTTCGGCGCGAACGCCACCAAGGCGGATAACCGCGCCAATGTGCAGTTTATCAATCAGGCACTTGCCGGAGAGGATATCGTGCTGACCAGTGCAGGCAGCCAGATGCGTTCCTATACCTATCTGACGGATTCCGCATCTGCGATCCTCTCGGTACTGACGGCGGGCGAAAGCGGGGAGGCGTACAACATCGCAAATCCCGTTTCCCGCACGACGGTGGCAGGTCTGGCGCAGACCATCGCAGATGAAACCGGCGTCAGACTCGTGTTTGCAGATCCCGATGCAGTCCAGAAGGCGGAGCTTTCCCCGATCGCCAAGCAGGTGCTCTGTGCGGATAAGCTGGAAGCACTCGGCTGGAAGGGCAGCTTTACCGTGCAGGAAGGCGTAAAGCATGTCATCCGGATTCTGCACGAGGTTTCCTGACGGAAAAACCATGACCGGCGGGACACCCGCAGGGAACGCCCTGCGGCGCCGGAACAGCAGTAAGGCTCATAAAACAATGTTCATGACTGAAAGAACTGGAAAGGACTAGATTATGTGCGGAATCGTCGGATTTACAGGAAACAGGCAGGCGGCGCCGATCCTTCTGGATGGCCTGTCGAAGCTCGAATACCGCGGCTATGACTCTGCGGGCATTGCTGTCCGGGACGGAGAAAATGAGACCGAGGTCATCAAGGAAAAGGGCAAGCTGCGCGTGCTGGCCGAGATGACCAACAACGGCCAGGCAGTCAAGGGCTGCTGCGGCATCGGTCACACCCGCTGGGCGACGCACGGCGAGCCCTCTGCGGTGAACGCGCATCCCCATGCGAGTGATGACGGCAATGTGATCGCCGTCCACAACGGCATCATCGAGAATTATCAGGAGCTGCGTGAAAAGCTCATCAAGAACGGCTATTCCTTCCATTCGCAGACCGATACCGAGGTCGCGGTGAAGCTGGTCGATTACTACTACAAGAAGTATGCACCGCTGCCGATTGAGGCGATTGCGCGTGCCATGGTGCGGATCCGCGGTTCGTATGCGCTCTGCGTGATGTTCAAGGATTACCCGGGCGAAATCTACTGCGCCCGCAAGGACAGCCCGATGATCATCGGCATTGCGGACGGCGAAACCTACGTCGCCTCCGACGTTCCGGCGATTCTCAAGTATACCAGAAATGTCTACTACATCGGCAATATGGAGATTGCAAAGCTCGAAAAGGGCAATGTTACTTTCTACACCATCGACAGCGAAGTGATTGAGAAGCCGCTGACCGAGATCAAGTGGGATGCGGAATCCGCTGAAAAGGGCGGCTATGAGCACTTCATGCTGAAGGAAATTCACGAGCAGCCGAAGGTTATCCGTGATACGATCAATTCGGTCGTGACGGACGGCGTTGTCCACTTCGACAGCGTGAACCTGACCGATGAGGAGATGCAGGAGATTGAGCAGGTGTATATCGTTGCCTGCGGTTCCGCATATCATGTCGGCATGGCGGTTCAGTATGTAATCGAGAATCTTACGAGCCTTCAGGTTCGTGTGGAGCTTGCATCCGAGTT
>JAFZBC010000105.1:0-7900 GCA_017561965.1 Oscillospiraceae bacterium | reverse complement strand
TTTTCGTACTGCCTGGTCGGCAATCCGGATACGCTGGATCCGCAGCTCGCGGAAAATGCGTCTGCAAAGACGGTGCTGGCCAATCTGTTCGAGGGACTGCTCACGCTGGATGCGGACGGCAATCTGAAAAACGGCGTTGCGGAATCCTATGAGATCTCCGACGACCAGCTGCATTATTCCTTCCGGCTGCGGGAGGATTCCTACTGGTACAATGCCTATGCGGAGGACAGCGCATTCGGCAAGGATGCAAAGCGGCGCGTCACGGCGCAGGACTTTGTGTTTGCGTTTCAGCGGCTGTTTGATCCGGAATACGGCTCCCCGAACGCGGCAGCGTACAGCTGTATTGCGAATGCACGGGAGATCATGGCAAGACGCCTTGCACCGGGGACTGTCGGCGTGACGGCGAAATCGGACAGCGAGCTGGAATTCACGCTGGATTATCCGAACACGGGCTTTCTCATGCTGCTGACGGCGCCTGCCGCGCTGCCCTGCAATCAGGAGTATTTCAACAGCAGCAAGGGCCGCTACGGCCTGGATGAGGCATCAGTGATCGGAAACGGCAGCTTTGCCATGCAGCGCTGGCTGTACGATCCCTACGGCAAATACAATGTGGTGCAGCTGGTGCGCAATCCGCTGAACCATGCGGTGCAGCGCGTGTTCCCGACGGACATCAATTTCTTTATCGAGGAATCCGACGCGGATGCCGCCGCTGTCTTTACCGAGGGGAATGCGGATTGCTTTGTGACGACGCAGAACAGTCTGGTCGGGCATTCGGAGTATTCCGCGCAGGGGAGTTACAGCATCACGCTCGGGCTGATCGCAAATCCGGATTCGCATTTTGCAGATCCGAATGTCCGGGAGGCCATGGCACTGACGCTTGACCGTTCGCAGTTTCCTGCGGACGATCCTGATATCCGTCAGGCAGCGGGCATTCTGCCGCCGGGTGCGATGCTGCTCAACAAGAGCTGCCGTGAGCTGATCGCGGATGCGGCGTATCAGTCCTACAATCCGCCGGAAGCCGACCGGCTCTATCACAAGGCGATGCGCAAGCTCCGCATCTCCGAGCTGGAGGAGGGCAAGGTGCTGGTCTGCGCCGGGATGATGGATTATGCGCTGCTCGCTGAGGTGCTGGATCTCTGGCGCAGTGAGCTGGACCTCCATTTCAGCATTGAGGAGGTCACGGAGCCGGAATACGAAGCGCGGCTTCGCAGCGGTGACTATGCGCTTGCGCTCTATGCGCTGACAGGCGCCTATCACGCTGCACCGGCGATTTTTGAGAGCGTGCTGGCGGACAGCCGTCTGCATTGCTCCGGTGCCGCGACTGTCCGGAAGCTGCTGGAGCAGGCAGCTGCGGAGCCGAATCTGACGGACTGCGTGGAGCTGTACCGTCAGGCAGAGGAGGCGATTCTCTCGGATCACTGCTTTATCCCGCTGTTTTATAAGCAGCGGTATCTGATCTGCAAGCGGGGCGTTTCGGACGTCGTGTTCAACCCGTTCAGCGGACAGGTGCAGTTCTCTGAGGCGAAGTTTTATAACTGATCCCGCAGAAGGGATGCTGCGGGAACAAAATTACGGGTGTGGAAAGGATCATTTTTATGTTCAAGCAATGGCTCAGCCGCCTGGAGGAGGACGGCTGGCAGATCACGCTGGGGGAGCCCGGCGGATCACTGCCGGAGGCGATCGCGGACCGGTATCCGGTACCGGCTGCGTGGGAGTGCTTTATTGCACCGGTGCAGCAGTGCGTCAGCGGGGACGGCACTGTCCGGTTTCTGACCTTCGGGGATTATCAGCAGGAGGCAGAGGATGCCTGCTGGAATCAGTTTGAGCGCCGGAGTACGGCGGCGGCCGGGAACGATCAGGAGCAGTGTGCTGCTGTGACGGCCTTCTGGAATTATCATCTGCCTGTTGTGATTTGCAGCGGCAGTACATCCGCGTATTACGCGATGGATACGCAGTTCGGCAGCGTCGTGTACGGCACGGCGGCGGAGCCCGAATCGCCGGAGGTGATTGCGGAGAGCTTTCCCGCTTTCATCGAAAAAATCATCAGCGGAGAAATCAAACTGTAACGGAATACCAAAAACGGAGGACGGTCATGCGAGCGGTCACATGGAATGTAAACGGTCTGAGAGCCTGCGAAAAGAAAGGCTTTGCGGACTTTTTTGCGGAGATGAATGCGGATTTCTTCTGCATTCAGGAAACGAAGATGCAGGAGGATCAGCTCTCAGCGCTGTCCTGGCAGGCAGAGGGATACCACGCATTCTGGAACAGCGCCGAGAAAAAGGGCTATTCCGGCACGGCAGTGTTTGCAAAGGAAGCGCCGCTCTCCGTCACAAAGGAAATGGAAACCGGCGGCATCTCCGATGAGGGCAGAGTGCTGACGCTGGAATATCCGGCGTTTTATCTGGTCAATGCCTATGTGCCGAATGTCCGGCGCGATCTTGTCCGGATCCCGCTGCGCATGGAGTGGGAGGACGCGCTGCGTGCGCATCTGCTGGCGCTGGATGCGAAAAAGCCGGTGCTCTACTGCGGCGACCTGAACGTCGCGCATCAGCCGATCGACCTGAAAAACGCAAAGGCCAATGAGGGAAATGCGGGCTATACTGACGAGGAGCGCGCGAAAATGACCGAGCTGCTCGCGGCGGGGTTCACGGACGCGTTCCGCAGCAAATACCCTGACCGCACCGATGCGTATACATGGTGGTCGTACATGGGCAGAGCGCGGGAGAAGAACGTCGGCTGGCGGATCGACTACTGGATCCTGTCGAACCGGCTGGCAGAGAAGATCGACGATGTGATCATCCATAAGGATACCATGGGCAGCGACCACTGCCCGCTGGAATTGCAGATCAATCTGTAACAGAAAAAAGTGGTATCTCCGATGGATTTATAATGGAGGCGCTCGCCCGCTTTGCTATGAGTTTGCACCGCAAACTCACCCCCTCCCCCTGCTTAAGGACCACTGGCCCTTAAGCATCCCATTATTGATCATATACAAAATGGGGTCTGGGGATACATCCCCAGCGGGTGTTTGTGGGCGGAGCCCTCATTACAGATCATCGCGCAGCGATACCTTGTTCGACAAACAAAAAGCCCGGAGCGGAAATGTGAACCGCTCCGGGCTTTGCTGCTGTCTGTCAGTCTTTTGTAATTGTGATCAGTTGTCCTGCAAGCTGCATGAACGCATCCTCGTCAGTCGTTGCACTCAGCTGCATGTTGCATCTGGTGATATCCGGAAGTACGCCGGACGGGACTACCAGCTCCCACTGGATCCAGGCCGTCTCTGTCAGATCAGCTTCGCTTTGGCAAAGCTCGTGTAATGTCAGAGAGAGAACGCCGTCTGCGGAAACATGCAGATCGGTGAGTGCGGTCGCTTTGGCGTCTTTATCTACGAGCATGGCCAGAACGATCTTGCTCGTTCCGTCGTCATAGGTGCGGAAGGTGACACGTTCAGGAGCCTGATCCGGAAGTGCAAACTCCGGCTTTTCGCTTACCCTTGCATAGATCGTTGTGACGGAACCGGTCTGCTCCGGAATCCGGTGAATATCCTTGTTTCCGAAAACGGATGCGATAAAGCCCTGGCCTGCTCTGTTTTTCCAGTACCAGTTCTCTGCGGCCGTCGGATCCGTGACATCTTCCGGCGGCAGTTCATCCGTGTGATACTCGGTCATACCAATGACCGGCACGATGGCATCCGGAATCTCGCCCGCCGGCACGGAGATAAAGAAATAGCGGTTCTTGGTTTCGTCATACTGTCTGTCAGCAGGCATCATCGGCTGTGCTGCATCCGTGACGGTCAGAACGCTGAGGTCGATATGCAGCTCGCCGGACGGTGTCAGTGTACCGTTGTGATAATTGACGATGACGGTATTGCGCGGCAGCTCGCTGGCCGGAACGCCGATGAAGATGATGTCATGCGGCTGGCCGTCATGCGAAATGTGTGTGCCGGATACAGGATCCACGATGGCTTCTCCGTCGGGCAGTGCCTTTTCAAGCCAGTCCGCAGAAAGGAAGGTCGTCAGCGCGGTATCATTCTGCTGGCCGCTGCCGGTCAGATAGCGCTTTCCGTCTGCTGCGGTGCGGATGACGTCAACGGTGATGCCGTCCAGCGGAATGTCATCGCCGCTGTATCCGTCCCAGAACCATGCGTAGAATGCATCGTCAGACTGCTCGGTGACATACGTCTGTTCTGCGCCCTCAGGCTGCGCGGGTTCTTTTTCGTTCCATGTGATAAAGAGATGCTCCGGCAGGGAATTGCGCCAGTCCTTGTATTCCTGCGTATTCTGCACATAACTTGTCAGGCTTGCTACGTCATCAGAGTATATCATTTCCGTGTTGTCCTTCAATTCCGGAATCACGCGGTCAGGCAGTTTTTCGTCGTAATACGTTTCCGTATATTCCACAGATACCTTTCCGCCGCTGATGTCCGGCAATTCATTTTTCGGTACCGTGTATAAGCAATGGTAGTTTTCAGACAAACGGGCCTTGCGGAGAAAATCTGTCTGCGGATCGGTCAGCAGAAATGCCGAATACCGGACTGTGAGCGTGCCGTCCGCGGAGAGGTAAGCGCCGGTGAATTCTTCGTTGAAATATCTGAGGTAATTGGCCGGCAGCTGCTGTCCTTTATATGCAAAATACAGGACATCGTACTGCGTAAATGTGTCCTCAATGAGATTGAACCTGGCCTCCTCTGTATCTGATGATATTAAGTCAGTGTCTGCGGCCAGCTGCTGCCAATCGTCCATGCTGCGCAGAACACGGACTTCGCCGTTCTCCGGCACTGCGGGGCTGTTCTCGTTTTCCCCGTGGAAGTCCAGCAAAAATGAGATCAGCGGAACCTGTTTCTGCTGTGCAGCGTCCTCGCTGACGCCCGCGGCGGGCTGCGCTTCGCTTTCGGTATATCCCGCATTCTTCTGATCGGTGCGGCGGATCGCCTCTTTTCCGACCGGAACCGCAACTGCCGTACAGAGTATGACCGCCGCGGCAATGCCCGCCGTCCACGCCCACGGCCTTACCGTGCGCTTGTCTTTGCGCTGTTTCATTTCAATGTTCCTCCTTCGTGTGAGGACGGGTTTGTCTGTCCGCACAGAAGAAGTGTCATCGGCATCCCTGCCGGTCAGCGGGGCGCCGCTTTTCTGCCACTCGTCCAGCTCATCGAGCAGATCCTGCGGCAGATTGCTGAGTGCATGGATCAGATCCTGCTCTTTCATAGGAAACCCTCCTCTTTCAGATACGTGCGCAGCTTTTCCTTTGTGCGCTTTAAGATCATTTTCACACGTCCGGCTGTGGAGCCGTGTGCCTCTGCGATTTCTGCGATCGGCTGCATCGAATAGAAGCGCGAGAGAAAGATCATGCGCTGCTCCTTCGGCAGAGAACGCAGAAAACGCGTCATCGCTTCCTGCAAAGCAATCGTATCCAGACGGGCTTCCAGATCCTCGTCCGATACGAGATAGGGTGCCAGCTCATCAAGCGCCGTTTCCATTTCTCCGCCGCCGCGCTTGGCGGTGCGGCGTGCAGAGAGCCTGTCCAGTGCGAGATTCCGCGTGATGCCGGACACAAACGCCGTCAGGGAGCGCGGCTCTGCGGGCGGAATGGCGTTCCAGAGCTTTAACAGCACGTCGTTCGCGCATTCCTCTGCATCCTGTCGATCGCCCAGAATGCGGTATGCCATCGTGCGGCAGAGCTTGCCGTATTGCACGGACGCAGCCTGCAAGGCCTGCTCGTCGCGCGCTTGAAACATCCGCAGCAGCTTTTCGTCCTTGGTCATAGCGGGATCCCTCCTTTCTCCGGGGTGATGATGCTGTCCCCTTCACTTTATCTGACGGGAACGGGAGAAGCAAAGTAACAGAATCGGATCAAAAATATTTTTCGACAGAGAAACAGTGAAAACCGCACCGGCCTCAGAACGGTCTGCCGGTGCGGTCATGGTTTGCTGTCAGGACTCAGGTGTGTTCAGAATGCCCGTAAAGATCGGGAGCATGGTGTCCGTATCCACGATCATATAGAGGAACGGGCGGTCGAGAATGACCTCATGCTCCGTTTCGGGTGCCAGAGCGGAGTCAAGCACTTCGACGGTCGCAGCAGCGGCTTTGGTGCCCTCGGTGTTGACTTCGATCACGGCTTTCTGCATAATCGTTCCGATATTGAGCTGCGAATCCGCGATGCCGGAAAAATCTGCGTTTCCTCCGAAGGCGGAGTTCATGTTCATTTTCTTCAGGAGCGGAATCAGGTTGGTGGTGTAATCCAGCTTGAACTGCGGCAGTCCCGTGTTTG
Organism: Oscillospiraceae bacterium; assembly: GCA_017561965.1. Classification (GTDB taxonomy): domain Bacteria; phylum Bacillota; class Clostridia; order Oscillospirales; family Ruminococcaceae; genus Firm-04. The sequence continues at coordinate 1,630 of JAFZBC010000105.1, read as the reverse complement.
CATATTCCGGCTGCTCAATATCATGAAGCAGTGCGCTCAGGCTGTCGGGCGTCTGCTGTGCAAGATACTCCTCCGGTGACAGGTCATTCTTCGGCAGGATCGCCGCGAATGCATAGCCGTCTGCATACGGCTTCCAGAAGCCCTCTGCGGCTTCATCCTCCAGATAAAGCTCCTGGCTGTACATCATGCTGCATTCCTTTTCCTGCCCGGATGCAGTGCGGAACTGGTGCTTGCTCGGCTCGTTCTCATAGGGATTTTCCCATTTTGCGTCAAAAATGACGGCGTTAATCAGCATCATGACAGATTCTTCGGAAAACGCATCAATCAGCTTGGGGATCATTCCGGCCGTGTTGTCGCTGCACCATTTGTTGACAATATCCACAGCCTTGTTATCAAACGGTGAGCTGTATATTTCAGCGCCGTAATAATCGGAGGCAGTGTGCAGGAAGGTTTCTTTTGCGGGGAACGTGCCCTTCTCTTCGCGCAGCCAGACGGAGTTTGCAGTGTGGAACCGTGCTTTTTCGGTGTCCGGCATGTTGGTGCGGTAGCTGTAAAGATATTTGTTCAGCGTATCCGTGGGAATGCCGCCGAGCATCTGCTCGATTTCCGCACGCGTTTCGCCGCCTGCGCCGTTTGCCGTCAGCGCGAGCACCTGCATCAGCGAAAACGGTGAAATCAGAATATTGCTGCCGGGGGCGTCCTTTGCAGCATTCTGCATCAGCGTGAATGCAAATGCATTCTGCCCGCTGAGAAATTCCGCGTCGGGATCCAGCCCCTGAACCTGCTCTGCCTTGAGATTCTGCGTGAGTGCAACGGTCTGTGCGGCGGCCGTCCGGCCGGTGCAGCCTGTCATGCTGACGAGCAGCGTCAGCGCTGCGGATAATGCCATCAGTTTTTGCTGTTTCATGTTACTTGGGTCCTTTCATTATTATTATAATTGTATGATAAATGAAGCGCTCTGATTTCCGTAAAGGCGTGCATAGCCGTTCGGTGCCTGCCGGAGCCCCCGGATGATGTCCGCGGCATGTGCGGCAGGTTCCCGGCTGAACAGATCTGCTGCATTTTTCACAATCGGATCGTTTTTTCAGGATTCTGCGCTGTCTGTTCTGTGCTCGTTCAGATAGTCCCGTACCTCCTGCTCGATTTTCTTGATCATCTTCTGATCTTCAAAATCTTCCGGTTTGAAAGAGGCATAGCTGATCTGAACACCGATGCCGTTTACAGCGAATACGGCGTAATCTGTAATGCTTTCATATTCACTTTCCTTGTCCTGATGATCATACTGCGTTTCGCTGTCACCGTATTTCCATTTGGACAGCGTGAGATAAACAAAACGCTTATCCCCGATGTAGAGCCAGGTGTTCTGGTCATCAGTCACGATATCGGGATCGTCTTCCGCAACGGTCAGACCGTGCGGATACTCGAGATAGAATCCCCAGATTTTTTCTCTTTCCATGAGCTTGATGTCTTCATTGAAAACAGCGGGGATCGAATCCAGCCCGTAGTAATCGAGCAGCTCCTCGTCCGTTTTCTCAACAAAAACAGTCGGCCCGTCGTATTCCGGGGCAGGCTCCGCAGTGTTGTCTTCTGCTTCGCTGTCTTCCGGCGATTCAGCGATATCCGGGGCAGC
>JAFZBC010000104.1:0-10805 GCA_017561965.1 Oscillospiraceae bacterium | reverse complement strand
GAAAACAAGTTCAGCTTCATGACGATCGACGATACGCTTGCACTGGAACAGGCCGTCACGCCGGAGAGCAGCGTTCTGATCATCGGCGCCGGTCTGATCGGTCTGAAATGTGCGGAGGGCCTGCACAGCCGTGTGAAGTCCATCACGGTCTGCGACCTTGCGCCGCGTGTGCTCTCGTCGATTCTGGATGACAAATGCGCCGCGATGATGCAGAAGCATCTTGAAAAGAACGGCATTGATTTCATTCTCGGTACCAGCGCAAAGGAGTTTCATGGCAATCACGCGGTCATGCAGAACGGCACTGAGGTCGATTTTGATGTGCTGGTGCTGGCAGTCGGCGTGCGTGCGAATACCGCAATCGTCAAAAATGCGGGCGGAAACGTCAACCGCGGCATTGTCGTCGATGATGCGTGCAGAACCAGCCTGACGGATATTTACGCGGCGGGTGACTGCACCGAGTATCACGATGTTTCCTCGGATATGAATAAGGTCATGGCGCTGATGCCGAATGCATACATGCAGGGACATACTGCGGGCGTCAATATGGCCGGCGGCGAGGCTGCCTTTGACAACGCGATTCCGATGAACTCCATCGGCTTTTTCGGCTTCCACTGCCACACCGCGGGCTCTCAGCCGGAGGGCTGCGAGATGTACGAAGAAGCGGACGAAAACCATATCAGACGGCTCTTTGTAAAGGACGATAAGCTGACCGGCTTCATGCTGCTCGGGCACATGCACCGGACGGGCATTTATACCGCGCTGATCCGCAATCAGACGCCGCTTTCGTCGGTGGATTTTGCACGGCTGAAAATTGAGCCGCAGCTCGCGGCGATGGGCAACGCATACCGTGATCGGGTATTGAAAGGAGCGGTCTGAATGGAACTGAATGTATCGGCCATGGGCTTTTCCGAGGTCAACGAGCAGATGCGGCAGACCGCGGACAGCGACATCACGCTGACGGGCTGCATCGGGCAGCGCTTTCTCGCGGCGGGCACGAGCGGAAAGCATGTGAAGATCAACGGCATTGCAGGCAATGCGCTCGGCGCGTATCTGAACGGAACCGTGATTGAAACCTTCGGCAATGCGCAGGACGCAGTCGGCGATACGATGAACGAGGGCGAGATCATCGTCCACGGCAATATCGGTGACGCGGCAGGCTATGCGATGCGCGGCGGCAAGATCTTTGTGCAGGGCAATGCGGGTTACCGCGCAGGCATCCACATGAAGGCGTATCAGGACAAGGTGCCGGTCATGGTGATCGGCGGCAGAACCGGCAGCTTTCTCGGGGAATACCAGGCGGGCGGCATCATCATTGTGCTGGGACTTTCCGGTGGTGAGCGTCCGATCGTCAGCAATTTCCCGTGTACCGGTATGCACGGCGGCAAGCTGTTCCTGCGCTCGGAATGCGAGGGCATCCACTTCCCGCATCAGGTACATCACCGGATCGCCTCTGCGGAGGAGCTTGCAGAGATCCGCAGCTATGTCGAGGAATACTGCGCGCATTTCGGCGGCGATCCCGATGAGATCCTGAACGCGGAATTCACACTCGTGACGCCGGACAGCGGCAACCCCTATAAGCAGATGTATGTAGCGAACTGAGCGGAGGACGTGCGATGACAAAGTATATTTTCGTGACCGGCGGTGTGGTGTCGGGGCTCGGCAAGGGCATTACGGCGGCATCGCTCGGACGGCTGCTGAAAAGCCGCGGACTGAAGGTCGCGGCACAGAAGCTGGATCCGTATATCAATGTCGATCCCGGTACGATGAGCCCTTATCAGCACGGCGAGGTCTATGTGACCGAGGACGGCGCGGAAACCGACCTCGACCTCGGGCATTATGAGCGCTTCATCGACGAGGATCTGAACCGCTATTCCAATCTGACGACCGGAAAGGTCTATGCGAATGTGCTGCAAAAGGAGCGCCGCGGGGAGTATCTCGGCAGAACCGTGCAGATCATCCCGCATATCACCGACGAGATCAAGCATTTTATTTACAGAGTCGGTGAAAAGGGCAATGCGGACGTTGTCATCACCGAGATCGGCGGTACGACCGGTGACATTGAAAGCCAGCCGTTCCTGGAGGCGATCCGTCAATTAGGCCATGAGGTCGGGCGTGAAAATACGCTGTATATTCATGTCACGCTCGTACCGTATCTGAAAGCATCCGGCGAGCACAAATCCAAGCCGACACAGCATTCTGTCAAGGAATTGCAGGGCTTCGGCATCTCGCCGGATATTATCGTGCTGCGTTCCGACGAGCCGATCACCGATGAGAGCATCTTCAGCAAGATCGCACATTTCTGCAATGTCAAGCCGGACTGCGTCATCGAAAACCTGACGCTTCCGAATCTCTATGAAGCGCCGCTGATGCTCGAAAAAGCGCATCTTTCAGAGATCGTCTGCCGCGAGCTGGATTTACAGACACCGGCGCCCGATCTCGCCGAGTGGGAGGCGCTCTGTCAGCGGATCCGTCAGCCGCGCAGAAAGGTCACAATCGGACTGGTCGGCAAGTACGTGCAGCTGCATGATGCGTATCTGTCGGTTGCGGAGGCGCTGCACCACGCGGGCTATCAGCTTGGTGCGGATGTGCAGATCGACTGGATCGACTCCGAGCAGATCACGCGCGAAAATGCAGCAGATATGCTGAAAAACGAAGACGGCATTCTGATCCCCGGCGGCTTCGGGCAGCGCGGCATCGAGGGCATGATCGCAGCGGCGGAATATGCGCGGGTGAACAAAAAACCGTATCTCGGCATCTGTCTTGGCATGCAGATCGCCGTGATCGAATTTGCACGGAATGCGGCCGGACTGTCCGATGCCCATTCAGGTGAATTTGCGCCGGAATGCGCGCATAAGGTCATTGATTTCATGGACGGGCAGTATGAAAATATTGACAAGGGCGGTACGCTGCGGCTCGGCAGCTATCCCTGTGTCATCGCACCGGAAACCACGATGATGCGCTGTTATGATCAGCCGCAGATCGCGGAGCGCCACCGTCACCGCTATGAGTTCAACAACGCATTCCGCGATGTGCTGACGGAAGCCGGTCTTTGCATCAGCGGCACCTCGCCGGACGGCAACCTCGTGGAAACGGTCGAACTGACGGATCTGCCGTTCTATGTCGGCGTGCAGTATCACCCCGAATTCAAGAGCCGCCCGAACAAGCCGCATCCGCTGTTTATCGGACTGGTGCAGGCATCTATGGGTGAATGATATGAATGATTTTCGCAGTGATAAGCTGCATGAAGAATGCGGGCAGGCAGTGCCTGCATCCGTGACCGGGCACCGCAGCTCCGGCGACTGCTTTGACACCCTGCCGGCAGATCAGCTTCACGAAGAATGCGGCGTATTCGGCATCATGTCACCGCAGCCGGAAGACCTTGCACACCTCACCTACTGCGGACTGTTTGCCTTGCAGCACCGCGGACAGGAGGGCGCAGGCATCACGGTCAATGACGACGGCGTGTTCACCACGCACAAGGATCTCGGGCTGGTGGATCATGTGTTCACGCCGCAGGTGCTGTCCGGCTTTCCGCGCGGGACGATGGCAGTCGGACACACGCGGTACGGCACGACCGGCGGCAATCAGCGGCGGAACTGTCAGCCGATGGAGGTCAACCACCAGAAGGGCAAAATGGCGCTGGTGCATAACGGAAATCTCAGCAATGCAGGCCGTCTGCGCAGTGTGCTGGAGCAGCGCGGTGCGATTTTCCACACGACCAGCGACACCGAGATCATTGCCTATCTGATCACGCAGGCGCGGCTGCAAACCGATTCGATCGAGGATGCCGTCCGGCTGGCCGTACCGCAGCTGGAGGGCGCATTTTCGCTGATCGTCATGTCCGCACAGAAGCTGATCGCGGTGCGCGACCCGCACGGATTCCGTCCGCTGTGCATCGGTCAGCGGACAGACGGCGGATATGTGCTTGCATCGGAGAGCTGTGCGCTGAATGCAGTCGGTGCAGCTTTTCTGCGCGATCTTGAGCCCGGTGAGATGATCGTGCTGTCAAAGGACGGCGGTATGCAGTCAGACCGCAGATACGCCGGTACCGCGCCGAAGCGCACCTGCATTTTTGAGTATATCTATTTTGCCCGCCCTGATTCGGTTCTGGACGGCGTTTCCGTTCATGCAGCAAGGAAAAAGGCAGGCGCATTGCTTGCGGAATCCCATCCGGCGGACGCGGATGTCGTGATCGGCGTGCCGGATTCGGGGCTGGATGCCGCACTCGGATTTGCAGAAGCATCCGGGATTCCGTACGGCATCGGGCTGATCAAAAACAAGTACATCGGACGGACTTTCATCGCGCCGTCGCAGTCCCTGCGCGACAGCGGCGTACAGCTCAAGTTGAGCCCGATCTGTGAAACGGTCGCGGGCAAGCGCATTGTGCTGATCGACGATTCGATCGTCCGCGGCACAACCAGCCGCAGGATCGTCACGCTGCTCCGGAAAGCCGGTGCAAAGGAGATCCATTTCCGCGTATCCGCACCGCCGTTTCTGCATCCGTGCTATTACGGCACCGATATTGATTCCGAAGTGAATCTGATTGCGAATCACCATACCGTGGAAGAAATTGCGGAGATCATCGGCGCGGATTCGCTCGGATTTCTGCCGCTGGATGCGCTGCCGCAGCTTGCAAAATCGGACGGCATCTGCACGGCCTGCTTTACCGGCAATTACCCGACTGCCATTGAGGATGACGAGGCAAAGGACCGCTTCGAACGGAAAATTCACGGTTGACAACGGCTGCCGGGATATGGTATGATAGGAGTGTGCGCGCCGGACGGGGATGCTTTCTGTCAGGCGCTGTCAGTCTGATCAGAACCGGCGTATCCGCACTGTCGGTGTCCCGGAATAATTTGGATGCGGGTACGGCCCGCAAAAGGATGTGATTACATGTTGAACCTTTCGCAGCGTGAAGCCGCGGAACTGATCGAAAGCAGCGATATTAAATTTGTGCGTTTTGCATTTTGTGATGTGTTCGGCGTGCAGAAAAATATTTCAGTACAGGCATCGGAGCTGGAACGTGCCTTTGAACAGGGCATCGCGTTCGATGCGTCGTCCATCGCGGGCTTCCGCGATCCGTCGCACTCCGATCTGTTTCTGTTTCCCGATCCGGGAACAATGATGCTGCTGCCGTGGCGTCCGTCCAGAGGCGGCGTGGCACGCTTCTTCTGCGAGATCCGCAATCCGGACGGTACGCCGTTTTCCGCAGACTGCCGCCGTTTTCTGGCTGATACCGAGCAGCTGCTTGCAGAGCATGACCTGCGCTGCGACATCGGCGCGGAATGCGAATTCTATCTGTTCAAGCTCGATGAAAACGGCAGCCCGACCGATACGCCGATCGACCGTGCAGGATATTTTGACATTGCGCCCGCGGACGGGGGCGAAAACGTCCGCAGAGAGATCTGTCAGACGCTGGAAACGATGGGCATTCAGCCGGAACGCTCGCACCATGAGCAGGGGCCGGGACAGAATGAGATTGATTTCCGGTACAGCAATGCGCTGAGCGCCGCAGACAATGTCGTGACGTTCAAGCAGGTCGTCAGCACGGTCGCTGCACGGAACGGGCTCTGGGCGTCGTTTGCCCCGAAGCCGATTGTCGGCGAGGCCGGAAACGGCTTCCATATCAATATTTCGCTTGCCCGTATTTCTGACGGCACCGTACCCGATGATGCTGTGCTGAATGCATTTATGGCAGGCCTGCTCTCGCACGCGCCGGAGATGACCGCTGTGCTGAACCCGCTGGAGGAATCCTATGCGCGGCTCGGCAGGGATAAGGCGCCGAACCGTGTATCCTGGTCGCCGAATAACCGCTCGCAGCTGATCCGCATTCCGGCGGCAGACGCTTCGCATCAGCGCCTGGAGCTGCGCTCGCCGGACGCATCATGCAACCCGTATCTTGCATTTGCGCTCGTGATGCGTGCAGGTCTGGACGGCATTCTGCACGGAATGCAGGCCCCGCCGCCCTGCAATCAGAACCTGCTGGATCTTCCGGCGGAAACTGCCGGTCAGTATCCGGCTTTGCCGCGTGATCTGAATGCTGCACGGGCACTTGCAGCCGAAAGCGCATTCATGAAGGCATCACTGCCGGCACATCTCTTTGACGCCTATACGGAGTGATCGCTCATGCTGACCCGCTTTGCGCAGAAAGAGGTTTTCGTCATTTCCTCGAACGAGAATTTTCATCGCTATGTGCGCGAGAATCTGCCCGACGGTGACTTTTTCGTTTCCGGCGGTGCGGTTTCCTGCACGGAAGCGCGCCAAAAAATGATGGACAGCCGCTCCGCGGTCATTCTCATCAATATTCCGCTTTCGGATGAATGCGGCACGGAGCTTGCCAGCGATCTTGCGGAAAATACGCCCTCGTCGGTGATCGCCGTCGTGAAAAATGAGCAGGAACCGGAAATGCGGCAGTCACTGGAACCGGCAGGCATTTTTGTCCTCGGCAGACCGTTCCCGCATACCACGTTTCATCAGGTGCTCTATGACGCTGCATCTGCGTATGCAAGAACGCAGATCATGTCGCAGGAAAACCAGCGTCTGCAAATCAAGCTGATCGACCTGCGCATCGTCAACCGCGCGAAATATGCGCTGATCCAGTATCTCGGCATGACCGAGGAGCATGCGCACAAATATATTGAGCAGCAGGCGATGAATCAGCGGATCTCCAAACGGACGGCTGCGGAAAATATCCTAAAAACATACGAGAACGGATGATGAATCATGGGCAATCCGTCAAACATTGTGAAATTCCTGTCAAACTATTGACAAGCGAAGAAAAATGTGCTATCATGTAACACAGAAAACAGCAACGGTGCTGTTCGGGAAGATTCCCGAATTGCCGCTGCTGTTTTTTTGTTTATCGGAAAATGCGGGCATTGCCCGAAGAAAGGATGTATTTATTATGAAACCGACTGATGTATTCGGAAGCCTTGTTTTTAACGATGCCGTGATGCAGGAGCGCCTGCCGAAGGCGGTCTACAAGTCCCTGCATGAAACCATTGCGAACGGCAAGGACATCGACCCGACCGTCGCGGATGTGGTCGCAAGCGCCATGCGCGAATGGGCTGTGGAGAACGGTGCAACACATTACACGCACTGGTTCCAGCCGATGACCGGCATCACCGCTGAGAAGCACGACAGCTTCCTCACACCGGACGGCAACGGCGGCGCAATCCTTGAGTTCTCCGGCAAGGAGCTGATCAAGGGCGAGCCGGATGCATCCTCGTTCCCGTCGGGCGGTCTGCGCGCAACATTTGAGGCAAGAGGCTATACCGCATGGGACCCGACCTCCTACGCATTCATCAAGGAGAACAGCCTCTGCATTCCGACTGCATTTTATTCGTACAGCGGCGAGGCGCTCGATAAGAAAACACCGCTTCTCCGTTCCATGGAGGCCGTCAGCGAGCAGGCCGTGAAGGTGCTGCATCTGCTGGGCTTTGAAGATGTGCAGCGCGTGAGCGGAACCGTCGGCCCGGAGCAGGAATACTTCCTCATTGACCGCGAGCTGGCAAAGAAGCGCAAGGACATCATCTTCACCGGCCGGACGCTGTTCGGTGCCAAGGCGCCGAAGGGACAGGAAATGGAAGACCACTATTTCGGTGTCATCCGTCCGCGCGTTCAGGCATTCATGAAGGAGCTGAACGAGGAGCTCTGGAAGCTCGGCATTTACGCAAAGACCGAGCATAACGAGGTCGCACCGGCACAGCATGAGCTGGCTCCGGTCTACACGACCATGAACCTCGCCTGCGACCACAATCAGCTGACCATGGAGATCATGAAGAAGGTCGCGGAGAAGCACGGTCTGATGTGCCTGCTCCACGAAAAGCCGTTCGCAGGCGTCAACGGCAGCGGCAAGCACAACAACTGGTCGCTCTCGACCGATACCGGCATCAACCTCTTTGCACCTGGCAAAACGCCGGAGCGCAAGCGCCTGTTCCTGCTGATGGTCGCAGCGGTTGTTTCCGCTGTGGATGAGCATCAGGATCTGCTGAGAATGTCGGTCGCATCCGCAGGCAACGATCACCGTCTGGGCGCGAATGAGGCACCGCCTGCAATCGTTTCGGTGTACCTCGGCGACGATCTCCAGCTCCAGCTGGAGGCGGCTGCACAGGGCAGAGATGAACAGAAGCACCGCGAAACGCTGACGACCGGCGTTCACGTTCTCCCCGATTTCAAGAAGGATACCTCCGACCGCAACCGTACTTCTCCGATGGCATTCACCGGCAACAAGTTCGAGTTCCGTATGCTCGGCTCGGAGAATTCGATCGCAGATACCAATATTGCACTGAACACGATCTTCGCAGAAGCGCTCTGCAACTTCGCAGAGCAGCTTGAGAAGGCTGATGATATTTCCGCAGCCGTCCAGCAGATCCTTGCGGATACGCTGAAAACACACGGCAGAATCATCTTCAACGGCAACAACTATTCCGAGGAATGGGTCGCAGAGGCGGAGCGCCGCGGACTGCTCAATCTCCGCACAACGGCTGATGCAATGCACGCATTTGCGACGGAAAAGAATGTCGCACTGTTCAAGAAATTCGGCGTGTACAACCACAGCGAGGTCGTTTCCCGCAAGGACATTCTGCTTGAGAATTATACGAAGCTGATTGCGATCGAAGCGAACACGATGATCGACATGGCAAAGACACAGATCATCCCGGCAGCATTCGCCTACGGTCAGTCGCTGACAACATATGCGCTGGAAAAGAAGTCGCTCGGTGTGCAGGGCACCGCAGAAACCAACCTGCTCCGCCGCGTCAGCGCCCTGACGGACGAAATCGCGGCAAAAACAGAAGCGCTCGAAAGCGTCATGATCGGGCTCTACGATAACGAGCATCCGTCGTATTACTGCCGCGACACGATCATCCCGGCGATGAACGAGCTGCGTGCCGCTGCTGACCTGCTGGAGCCGCTCATGGCAAAACAGTATCAGCCCTTCCCGACTTACGCAGACCTGCTTTACAGCGTGTAATGATAAGATTCTGGCGATGCCGCATTGCATTCAGCAGTGCGGCTCGCCGTGTAACAAGTGGAGTGAGGAAATGAACGGTATGGATATGAAACCGGGGCATCTGGTACTGGAAAACGGCATGGTTTTTCACGGGATGCGGATCGGTGCGCAGGAAAATGTGACTGCGGAAATCGTCTTTGCAACCGGCATGAACGGCTATCTGGAAACCCTGACGGATCCGAGCTATTTCGGACAGGCTGTCGTACAGACCTTTCCGCTGATCGGAAATTACGGTGTGATCCCGGCAGATTTTGAATCGCGGAAGCCGTTTTTATCGGCTTATATTACTTCTGAGATCTGTGATGCGCCGTCGAATTTCCGCTGCGAAGGAACGCTGGCGGAATGGCTTGCGGCGAATCAGATCCCGGCGCTGACCGGTGTGGATACCAGAACCCTGACAAGAGTGCTGCGCGATCACGGCACGATGAACGGTATGATCTGTGATGCGCCGGAGGATGCGGATATCGAGAAGATCCGCGCATATCACGTAACAGATGCAGTCAGGAGCACGACCTGTGACAAAGCGTATACGCTCGGTGATGCAAATGCAGCATATCACGTTGCACTGCTGGATTACGGCGCAAAAGCCAATATTGCACGCGAGCTTGTCAAGCGCGGCTGCCGCGTGACGGTTCTTCCGGCATATACGTCATGCGAGGATATTGCCGCAATGCACCCGGACGGCATCATGCTGTCCAACGGCGCAGGTGATCCCGCCGACAACCCGGAGATCATCGCGGAGCTGCAAAAGATCATGCGGCTCGGCATCCCGATGATGGCGATCTGTCTGGGGCATCAGCTGCTTGCGCTGGCAAACGGCATTCCGACAGCAAAGCTCAAATTCGGACACCGCGGCGCAAATCAGCCGGTGCTGAACACGGTCACAAAACGCATGGCAGTCACCACACAGAATCACGGCTATCAGGTGCAATATGATCCGGAAAATGCAACCTGCCGCGATGCAGCGGATCTACTCTATGTAAACCTCAACGACAACACCTGCGAGGGACTGCGGTATAAAAACATTCCGGCGATGTCAGTGCAGTTTCATCCGGAGGCATGTGCAGGCCCGCAGGATACCGCGTTCATTTTCGATGAATTCGTACAGATGATGGAGGTACAGAAATGCCGCTGAATCGTGATATTCATAAGGTCCTGGTCATCGGCTCCGGCCCGATCGTCATCGGTCAGGCGGCAGAGTTTGACTACTCCGGCACCCAGGCCTGCCGCGCACTGAAAGAGGACGGCATCGAGGTCGTTCTGGTCAATTCCAACCCGGCGACGATCATGACGGACAGCCAGATCGCGGACAAAATCTACATGGAACCGCTGAAAACAGAGGTCATCAAGCGCATCTGCCTGAAAGAAAAGCCGGACAGCATTCTCTCCGGGCTCGGCGGACAGACGGGACTAAATCTCTGCGCGGAGCTTGCTGAAAGCGGATTCCTCGCAGCACAGGGCATCCGGCTGCTCGGCGCAAATCCCGAAACGATCGCGCGCGCAGAGGACCGCAAGCTGTTCAAGGAAACCATGGACAGCATCGGTCAGCCGTGCATTCCCTCCGGCATTGCGGAGGATATGGATACTGCGCGGCAGATTGCAGCCGAAATCGGCTACCCGGTCATCATCCGTCCGGCGTTTACGCTCGGCGGAACAGGCGGCGGCATCGCAGAAACAGCTGATGAATTTGACAATATTGCGGAGAACGGCCTGCGCCTCTCCCCGATTCATCAGATCCTTGTGGAGCGCTGCATCGCCGGCTGGAAGGAGATCGAATTTGAGATTATCCGCG
>JAFZBC010000103.1:0-5683 GCA_017561965.1 Oscillospiraceae bacterium | reverse complement strand
GTCAGAACATCCGCCGGATCCTTGCAAGATTGCGTTTCAGCTTTCTGCGCTTATGCCGTTTCCGGTGCGTCAGCAGTGCGAGGATCCCGCCTATGATCGAAATCAGCCAGATGCGGTCCACGCCCTTTGCAAAGAGCAGTCTTGCGCCCTCCTGTAACGGGATCGCGTCGCTCGCCTTTTCTGCGCCGACGGCGTCCTGCTGCAAGACGCCCGCATGGAAAAATGCGCTGCCGTCAGCTTTCTTCCAGTTCCATTCCTTCGTCATGCTCTGCCTCCTGTGCATTGTTCAGGATCCTCTGCTTCTGACGTTCAAATTCCTCATCGGTGAGGATGCCGATGCCGTGCTGCTTTTCCAGGGAACGGAGCAGCTTGACGGTTTCCGGTGCATGCAGATTCGGCACGGGCTTCCCGAAGGCATCCGCCGGGGGCTTGGCAATCAGGAAGTTGATCTTCTTGCCCATATCCGTGAACATGTTTTCATGCTCCGTGCGGATGTTGTCCGCGGGTTCGTCCGCATGGAGATCGAAGGTCTTGTGCAGGATCTCCCAGCCGGATTCGGTGAAATATTCCAGCGACTCCTCAAAGAGATCGCGGTCATCGGTCTTGAAGTGCAGCTCGCCGCGGAGTACGGCGGCGTACTGCCGGAGCTGCCGCGGATGCGTCAGGCGGCGTTTTTTGTGTCCCTCCTTCGGCCACGGATTGCAGAAATTGATGTAAATGCGATCCACGGCGTCGGCGGGGGTGAGCACCTCGGAAAAGCGCTCGATATTGAGAATGGACAGGCGGATGTTGTCCGGCTCCCGGCCTGCCTCAGCAAAGGCCTGCTCGGTCTTGCGCTTGGCCACGCCGAGCATCTCGCTTTTGATGTCCAGCGCGAGATAATTGCATTCGGGATGCAGCACCGCTGCCTGTGATACCCAGCCGCCCTTTCCGCAGCCGAGCTCGACGTAAAAAGGCTGCTCCGGCTTTGCAAACTGCGCACGCCATTTCCCGGCAAGCGAGAAGGCGTCGTCCATGCAGAACGGCGAGGCGGCCAGCTCCGGCCTTGCCCATTTTTTGAATCGGATTCTCATAATTCACTGTCCTTGCTTTGTAATGTGGATATAGATGTCTTTATTATAACATATAAAGCCGTAAATTTCAATGGGAGAAGAGAAGAAAAGATAACATCTTTGCAGCATGGGTGCAAAATGGAGGGCGGCACTGCCCGGTTATATCAGATTATGCTGAAAAGTGCAACGGGAGCGGTGAAAATAGATCTGATGCATTTTTGCGCGGAGTAAAAGCCGTCTGCCGTCCGGCCGTGCGGAAAACATATTGACAACAGTATGAAAATTATGTAAAATAAAAGAAAAAGCACTGCACTGCCGAACATGAAAGGATGTGATCATGATGAAACGAAAGCTGTTCTGTCTGGCGGCTGCCTGCTGGATGGCGGCATCCTGCTGCGGCGCGTTCCCCGCAGAGGCTGCATCATCCGTCAATCTGAAGGAAAACTATGCGATGTGGCGGCAGTCTGCTCTGGACGATGAAGGGATGCTGACAGCGTATCTCCGGGAGATTCTGTACGGCGCGGAACCGCAGGACGGTTACTTTTTTTCGGCTGAATATCCGCTTGCCACACAGAATTCCTGGTATCAATCCGGTTTTTATTCCGAATACAGCGTCAGTGTGAACCTGTACGCAAATATCCTGCAAAGCAGATCCGCTGTTTTTTTTACGAAGTCGCAGGCGGATGCCGACGCTGCGGAGGCGATCCTGCAAAAATATGATCCGGATCAGACCGGAAGGCATTACAACCGCAGTCAGACATGCTTTTCACTGAAAATACGCGATGCGGAAACGATGGATGCGATCCGGAACGAGCTGACGGACGCGCATCTGACCGGCGGATTTTATGACCGCGTGCCCGTCTATGAACATCACAGGCTCTCGGTGCCGTATCTGACCTGCTATTCCGATTCGCAGTTTTACAGCCCGTCGTTTCAGGGGACGCTGACCGAAGAATTCCTGCAATCCTATCTGGATGAGAATGCGCTGTCCTGCACGATCCATACCGTGGATCGAACCAACGATACCCGGTTTTACGTTGTGCCGGACAAAAGAATCAGTTTCCGCGAGCACTGGGCGCTTGCACTGCGGTTTTATCATGATCTCGGGATCGTTCCGGACATGACAGTTGATAGGTTTTCACAGGAATCGTACGATCCGCAGAAGGGCGCAGGTGTCCCGTATGATCTGAACACGGATACGTTTTTCGATGCCGGGGATGTGAACGCGCTTGCCGGATTTTTGCTGTATGAAGGCAGCACGGAGGATCCGCAGGCGGGCGACATGAATGCGGACGGATTATACACTGCGGCTGACCTGACACTGATGAAGCGTGCGCTGCTCGCAAAGAATCAGCCGCCGGAAAAAGAACTGCCCGATCCGCCGGTGCAGGCGCTGAACCCGTCCATGCCGTCCGTCGGAACGATCCGGATCCCGGTGTTTGCCGTGGATTTCCCGGACTGCACGTTTCCGCTGTACCTGGATATGGCAAAGCTGCTGACAAGGCGGTGCTTTTCCCCGACGGATATGGAGTACGGGGATTATCCGTTTGAAAGCATTGCCGGATATTTCGAGCGTGCATCCTACGGCAGAATGCAGCTGACCGGTGAAGTGTTCCCCTATGCAGCAGATCACCCGATTGACTGGTATGCAGCAGACAATGCGAAATCGCTTGTCGAGGAGATCATGACGTCTTGCGATCCCCTGCTTGATTACCGGTTATATGATGCGGACAAAAACAGCATCCTGGATTCGATGATTCTTGTGCTGCCGGAGGAGGCGTTGAAAAAGGATTCCGACGGCGACAGAAAGCCGGACTGGTGGCCGTTTTCCATCGAGGCATACAGCGATGAATCGTATGACGGCGTGCGCGTCGGCCGGTACTGCGTGATTCCCTACGAAGGGATGTACGGCGATGAATTTGTCAGCAAAATGGCACATGAGCTCGGCCATGCCATGGGATTGCCGGATTACTATAAAAACGCCACGGCAACCTCCGGCGATAGTGACGGCCTGTTCGGAGAAGCCGGAAAAGAACTGATGGATGAAGGCGAGGGCGATCTGTCTGCCTGCTCCAAGCTGCTGCTTGGTTGGCTGGCTGAGGACGAAATTCAGGTGTATACCGGCGGCACGCAGACATTCTGCCTCAAGGCCGCGCCGGATGCGCCGTCCTGCATTCTGATCCCGAAGGATCCGGACGCCGGTCTGCTCAGTGAATACTTCCTGATCGAATACATTACACCGAACGGCAATCAGTCGCGTTCCAATGCGGGCGGCATCCGCATCCTGCATGTGCAGGCGGATGTTTCGGAGGGCGATTTCGGCCCTGAGCTGACATACAGCAATCCGGGACGCCGCTACGACAAAAGCCATCAGAAGCAGCGGGTGCTGCGGCTTGTAAACGATGACGGATATTTTTATCCTGTCAAACAGGATGCGGGGTTCCAGGATATGATCGACGGCAGCACCGCGGGCTTTCACTGGTATGATGCAGACGGAAATCTGACGCTGGATCCCGGCCTGACTGTTAAAATCAACGCGTGGCCGGAAGGACCGTTTTACGATCCGGATTCCGACGATCCGTTCACATGGCTCAGCGGCATCGCGCAGATCACGATTTCGGAAAACGAATGAAATAAATAAACAGCACACGGACAACTGATACTGCCCGTGTGCTGTTCGTTTGCGGAGCATAGGAGCATAGAAATCTCACGCGGAATATTACGGAATCTGCTGCCGCGCGGCTCTTGACAAAACCGGAAAAAGATATTATAATGAAAGCAGAAATGCGATGAAGGGAACAAAAGCCGGACGTGCGTTTTGCAGAGAGCTGCCGTGCGCTGAAAGGCAGCATTCGCCGCCGGTCATAAGTCCTCCCGGAGCAGTCAGGCTGAACCGCTGTGGCACAGTAGGTCTGAACGGGATCTCCCGTCACAGAGAAGTGCGTTTTGGACGCACACAAAGCGGGCGCATCTGCGCCAAAAAGAGTGGTACCGCGGAGTACATTTGTGTTCTTCGTCTCTTTCCTGCCGATCTGCGCATGAAAGAGGCTTTTTTATTATCAGATGAGAGGAGATGAACGGCATGCTGATTTCCGGCGCCGGTATTGTGGCGGAAACCCTGATCGAACAGGGCTGTGATACACTGTTCGGGTATCCCGGCGGACAGGTCATCGATCTGTTTGACGCGCTGTATGAGAAACGAGAAAAAATCCGCTTCGTCCTGACCGCACATGAGCAGGGCGCGGCACATGCTGCCGACGGCTACGCGAGAGCGACCGGAAAGGTCGGCACCGTCATTGCGACCTCCGGCCCCGGCGCGACGAATCTGATCACCGGGCTTGCGACCGCCTGCCTGGATTCCGTGCCGCTGGTCGCGATCACCGGCAATGTCCCGTGCAGCCTGATCGGGCGGGACAGCTTTCAGGAGGTCGATATCGTCGGCGTCAGTATGCCGGTCACCAAGCATAATTTCATCGTCAAGGATGTGAACGAGCTTGCGGATACACTCCGCGAGGCGTTCCGCATTGCCAAATCCGGCAGACCCGGCCCCGTGCTGGTCGATATTCCGAAGGATGTGCAGACCGCACGCTGCGAATTTGAACCGGAACCCGCGCCCGTGACACCGGAGCCTGTCCGGCAGGCATCCGACCACCGGCTGCAAAAGGCTGCGGAGATGATCGCGGCCGCGGAGCGTCCCTTTATCTATTTCGGCGGCGGTGTGATTTCCGGCAATGCGTCCGCGGAGGTGCTGGCGCTCGCCGAGAAGATCGACGCCCCGCTCGGCTGCTCGCTGATGGGACTGTCCGCGGTGCCGTCAGACCACCCGCGCTTTCTTGGCATGCAGGGGATGCACGGGCATTATGCGGCATCTGCCGCAGAGGACGAGGCAGACCTTGTGATCGCGCTCGGCGCACGCTTCAGTGACCGTGCGACCGGAAAAAAGGAACGCTTCTCCAAGCATTTCAGCATCATTCACATTGATATTGACGGTGCGGAGCTCAATAAAAATATCCACGCCAAGCTGACGATCCGCGGCGAGCTGCGCGATGCGGTCAGCCGTCTGACTGCCATCACAAAGCAGAAGCGGCATCCGGCATGGCACAGCCGGATCGAAGCGCTTCGTAAGGAGGAAGCCCGCCGGACACAGGAATCCCATGATGTGCTGCTGAATAAACTCGGCGGACAGGCGGATCATCCGCGGCTGACACATTTTGCGATCATTGACGCGGTCAGCGCCTCTGTGCCGCAGGATGCGGTCATCGTGACCGACGTCGGACAGCATCAGATGTGGACGGCGCAGCGTTATCCGCTGCATACGCCGCGCACCTTCCTGACCAGCGGCGGACTCGGCACCATGGGATACGGGCTCGGGGCTGCGGTCGGCGCATATATTGCGACCGGAAAGCGCACGGTGCTCTTTACCGGGGACGGCAGCTTCGGCATGAACCTGACTGAGCTGGCAACCGCCGTCAGTGAACACGCGAATATCACGGTCATCATTATGAATAACGGCGTGCTCGGTATGGTGCGGCAGTGGCAGACTTTGTTCTTTGACCGCAGATATGCCGGTACCACGCTCAACCGGCAGACCGATTTTGTAAAGGTTGCGGAGGGCTTCGGCGCCAAAGCCG
>JAFZBC010000102.1:0-2411 GCA_017561965.1 Oscillospiraceae bacterium | reverse complement strand
TCATCTTCAACCTGGTGTTCTGCGCAACGGCTGCGACGATCGTGTCCGGCGCAATGGCAGAGCGCACCAAGTTCCTTTCCTACTGTGTATACTCCGGCGTGATCAGCGCGCTGGTTTATCCGATTGAGGCACACTGGATCTGGGGCGGCGGCTGGCTCGCACAGATGGGATTCCATGATTTTGCAGGTTCCTGCGCGATTCACATGGTCGGCGGTATCGCCGCACTGGTCGGCGCAAAGATCCTCGGACCGCGCATCGGCAAGTTCAGCAAGAAGTCTGACGGCAGCGTGCAGCCGAATGCAATTCCCGGCCACAACCTGACGCTCGGCGCCCTCGGCTGCTTCATCCTCTGGTTCGGCTGGTACGGCTTCAACGGTGCGGCATGTACAAGCACCGGTCAGCTCGCATCCGTCTTTGTTACCACGACGATTGCGCCGGCAGTTGCAACTGTCACATGTATGATCTTCACCTGGATCAAGTACGGCAAGCCTGATGTTTCGATGTGCCTGAACGCATCGCTGGCAGGTCTGGTCGGCATCACGGCAGGCTGTGACGTCATGGACGTCGCGGGCTCCGGCATCGTCGGCATCGTTTCCGGTCTGCTCGTCTGCTTCGGCGTGTGGCTCCTCGATTATGTGCTGCATATCGACGATCCGGTCGGTGCGGTTGCCGTCCACATGATGAACGGTATCTGGGGCACGCTGGCAGTCGGTCTGTTCGCAACGACCTCTGTTCCCGGCAACGATACCTATACCGGTCTGTTCTACGGCGGCGGCTTCTCGCTGCTCGGTACTCAGTTCATCGGTTTTGCATCGGTCGCTGCATGGGCGGCCGTCACGATGACGATCGTGTTCTTCTTGATCAAGCACACCCTCGGCCTGCGTGCATCGGAGCAGGAGGAGATCCTCGGCATGGATGCAACAGAGCACGGTCTGGTCAGCTCCTATGCAGACTTTATGCCTGCTATGAGCGAGAGCTCGATTGCCGGCTATCTCAAGGATGACGCAAAGAGCGTAAAGCCGGCTGAGAAGGTTCCGGTTGCGGAGGCTGTCCCGGTTGAAAACAATATCCCGAACGATGTCAAGACGCCGAAGATGACCAAGATTGCGGTCGTGTTCAATCAGGAGAAGCTGCACCACTTCATTCACGCGATGGAACGCATCGGCATCACGGGCGTGACTGTCACGAATGTCATGGGCTGTGGCATCCAGAAGTCGAACAATTATTACCGCGGCGCGAAGATGAGTACCACGCTGCATCCGAAGGTCAAGGCAGAGATCGTTGTCTGCAAGGTGCCGGTTGAAACGGTTATCAAGACCACACGCGAGGTTTTGTATACCGGTCAGTTCGGCGACGGCAAGATCTTCACGTATCCGGTCGAGCAGGTCGTCAAGGTGCGTACCGGTTCTGTGAACTACGATGCGCTCCAGAGCGAGGAGCTGCCGGAAACAAACTAAGACATATCCTTATCTAATTTCCTTACAAAGCGGCAGGGGCACGGTCAGATGACCGTGCCCTTGTCGTGTATTGCAGGTAAAGTAAAGCAGGAACGTTCATTCGGATTCAGCAGGATACTGACCGGCGGGCTTTCGATGATTGGCACCGGACACGGCCCGTTCCTCTCCTGATCTGCGTTTTTTGGGGGGGAACTGTTCTAAGAGAAGCCGCGAATAGCGGCGTGTGCTTGGAAAACTGGGAGTGCTCGGTAAAATGCGCCCGGAGGGATATGGCAGAGGGCACTGCCCGTTACATCAGCGTTTGCTCATTGATGATCAGATGAAATTCGAGGTTCAGGAATTTCGCGGCCTTCCGGCAGAGCAGCATGCGCTCCATGAAAATCTCAAAGTATTCGCCGATTTCGCCGTACCGGGTGTCGATCATCAGCTTCAGCTTGATCGCGGTGTGCTCATGGTTGATCTTGAGCTGCGAGGACGTTACGGAATAATTCACGCGGTCGTGAATATCGAAATTCTCCACCGTATCCTGTACGCGGTTTCTGCGGACATCCGATTTGTCCGCGAGAATCAGCGCTGCCGCAATGTCGCTGACCGGCACGCCGCTGCCCTCGTCGTGGTTTCCGATCGCGCGGATGACCGGCGCAATATCCTCCGCCGGGAAACCCATTTTGTCCAGCAGATAAAATGTCATCAGTGCGCCGGACTGGCTGTGGTCAACGCGGTTCACGACGTTGCCGAGATCATGCATCCAGGCTGCGATCAGCGCGAGATCGACGGTGTGATCGTCCTTGCCGAGCGTTTCCAGAATATAGCCCGTGCGCTCAGCGACGACACCGATATGCGCAAAGCTGTGCTCCGTATAGCCCATTGCGTGCATGGATTTGTTCTGCTCGTCGATATATACGCGGATATCGTGATTGTTCCTGACCTTATGATATAGAGGGAAACGGCTTG
>JAFZBC010000101.1:0-3282 GCA_017561965.1 Oscillospiraceae bacterium | reverse complement strand
GGCACGGTCGTGGTTACCGGCGCAGTGGAAGTCACGGCAGCCGTCGTCTGAACGGGCACAGTGGTTGCGGGTGCTGCGGTCGTCGTAGCCGGCGCCGCCGTTGTCTTGACCGGAGCCGCAGTGGTCACGGTCGTGGTCACAGTCGTGGTTGTGGTGACCGGTGCCGCAGTCGTCGTGACAGGCGCGGCAGTGGACTGTACCGCCGCCTCCCCGATCGCGCGGAAGGTATAACCGAACGCATTCGCATAGCTCTGTGCCTTGGAGGACGAATCACCGCAGATCACGGTATTGCGTGTCCTGTACTTATTTGCAAAGACCTGATCATCCTGGTGAATCTCGCACTGCGGATTCCGGATGGTCACGCTCTTGAGCGCAGCGCAGTTATAGAATGCATCTTTGTCGATCTGATCAATGCACTTGGGCAGATCAGCGCTCTCCAGTGACGAGCAGCCGAAGAACACCTGCTCCGGAAGCGTGCTGAGCGTATCCGGCAGCGTCAGCTTGACCAGGCCGGTACAGCCAAGGAATGCGTGTGCGCCGAGCGTTTCCAGATTCTCCGGCAGCACCAGCTCTTTCAGAGCCTTGCAGCCGCGGAACGCATCCTGATCGATCGTCGTCACATTTTTGCCGAAATGAATGCCGCTCAGTCCCTCGCAGTTCTGGAACGCACTGCTCTTGATCGAAACCGTGCCGTCCCCGATCACCAGGCTGACCAGCGATGTGCAGCCGAAGAATGCATAGGAGCTGATATTGGTGACGTTCTCCGGGATCTCAATCGACTTGAGCGCGGTGCACTGATAGAATGCCTGATACGGGATCGCCGTCAGGTTCTCCGAGAGCACAGCCGTCCGGAGCGCGGTGCAGTCTGAAAACGCACCGGTTTCCATCTTGACAACGGAATCCGGCATCACGATCTTCGACAGCTTTGTGCAGCTGCAGAACGCATTTGCGCCGATCGCGGTCAGACCGTCCGAAAGGATGATGCTTTCCAGTCCGGTGCAGTTCGCAAAGCAGGCATTGCCGATGCTCACGACCTTTTCCGGCACCGTAATTGTTGTCAGGGATGCGCACTCCTGAAACGCGCAGGATTCGATGCCGGTCAGTGAATCCGGCAGCACAGCCTTTCTGAGGCTCCTGCACTGATAAAATGCAAATGCACCGATATTGCCGATCCCTGCCGGCAGTACGATTTCTTTAAGACTGCCGCACTTGCTGAATGCGGAATTCGGAATCGCCGCCAGTCCGGAGGGGAGCTTCACGGTTGTCAGCGCCGTGCAGTCCTCAAAAATGCTCTGCCCGATCTTGATGACGCTTTCCGGCAGGCTGATCTTCACAAGGCTTGTACAGCCGGAGAACGCACCGCTCCCGATGGTGGTCAGGCCGTCATACAGATTTGCGGCGGTCATGGTCGTGCAGCCTGCAAATGCGGATTCTCCGATCGTTTTCACATTTTTCGGCAGTTCCAGTCTGGCCAGCCCGATACAGCCCGCAAATGCGGAATCCGGGATCGCGGTCAGTCCTGCGCCGATGCCGACGGTCGCAAGCGATTCGCAGCCCATGAAGCAGTCCGCGCCGATCGCGGTCAGACTGTCCGGCATGGATACGCGCGGCAGGCTTGTGCAGCCGCGGAACGCGCCGCTTCCGAGTGTGGTGATCTTATCATTGAGCTTGAGTGCCGAAAGATTCCCGCAGTCTGCAAACGCGCATTCCCCAATCGCGGTCAGACTGTCCGGAAATTCGACCAGTGTGAGCTTTTTGCAGCCGCTGAACGCCTTGTCCCCGACCGCAGTGACGGGCTTCCCGCCGAGAGATGCAGGGATCCTGACTGAGCCGGCCGCATCCTTGCTGCAGGCCGTCACAACACTGTGATCCGCATACACCTGATACGTGAGTTCTCCCTCAGTGCCGCTTTCTGCTTCCGCGGCACTGACGGAAAACCCGAACCGCATGACACTTCCCTGCGGCAGGGCAGAACTGCACACAGCAGAGAGCGTCAGTGCTGCCGCAGCAACGGCAGCGAGCTTCTTTGCCTTCATCATGATGTTTCAATTCCCTTCCCTTATGTACGTCGTTCCGAAAAAAGTGCAAACCGGAACAGCATGATTATATCATAAAATGAGGAAAATAAGCAAGGATTTAGGGATTTCTTTGTGCAAATGCATAAAATGATGCATCTCAGATGTCTGTTTCATGTTTACTCGCTGCAATTATTTGTTATTATAATACAACTTTCCGCATGAATAAAACCGCAAAAACGTCCCATACTATCGCTGAAAGCCGACGGAATGCCGTTTGCGGCGTCCGGAACGGAAAGCTCCATGAAAGAAAGGCGATCGCTATGAAACACAGAAAACAGGCCGGAATGTCCGGCAGAGGATTTTACGCAGCGCTGTCCCTGAGCGTTGCAATGGTCGGCGCAGCCTGCTGGTATGCATGGTCGGAGGCGGACAGACTGCGCCCGCAGCAGATGCAGAACAGCCACTCCGCGGAACCGGTGCGTCCGCGTGAGGCCGTGCCTGCACAGACCGCACCTGCAGTCACACGCGCACCGGAGGCCGTCCGAACACAGCCGGTCACGGAAGCCGCAAAGGACGCAGAAGCAGCCGCTGCCATTCTGCGGCGCAAGACAGAACCGGTCACAGAGGCATCCGCCGCGGAAACGACCGCAGTCCCGGCACCGGAGGTATGCCTGCAAACGCCGCTGCGCCCGTTCAGCGGGGATGTTGTGCAGCGGTTCAGCCACGGCGAGCTGATCAAATCCGGCACCACGGGGATCTGGTCCACGCACAACGGCGCGGATCTTGCGGCACCGCTCGGGACAGAGGTGCTCTGCACAGAGGACGGCACGGTGACCTCTGCCGGTGCGGATGCACTGTTCGGCGTGACCGTTTCGGTGCTGCATGAGAACGGCACCGTGACACGGTACTGCGGCCTGAACGAAAACCTCTGCGTGCAGGCGGGTGACGTCGTGCTGCGCGGCGCTGTGCTCGGCACAGTCGGGGATACCAATGAGGCAGAGCGCGCGGAGGTTCCGCATCTGCATTTTGAAGTGCTGCGCAATGACGCATACGTCGATCCGGAAAGCTATTTCGCAGGTGCGCTTTCCGTGCAATAAGCGGTATCTCCGATGGATTGATAATGGGGCGCTGCCCCATACCCCGCCAAAGGGACACTGTCCCTTTGGAATCCCAAAATAAAAGTTTCGGTCAAGCCTTTTCAAAGGCTTGCAGGGTCGAGGGGCAGCGCCCCCGTCGCTCACCGCAGTGAGCGAAATACCTTAGC
>JAFZBC010000100.1:0-2523 GCA_017561965.1 Oscillospiraceae bacterium | reverse complement strand
CTGCGCGGTCAGTGTTTCCTCCAGCAGGTTGCCGATGTCGGCGTCATCGTCAATCACAAGAATATGTGCCATGCTTTGAACCCCCGTTCCCCGAATGTCATATATGGTACAGTATAGCATATTTTGCGGAAAAATGCAAACCGCCCCCGTTCCTTTTTCCGGAACGGGGGCAGCCTCCCCACATTATGAATCCGCCGGAGGCACTTGATTTGCCGGAGCCGCAGGACGGCTCAGCGGTTGTTGACCTGCTCGGGGTACATGTCATGATGCGTCAGGCGATCCCACGCGACCTGTTCCCATTTGGTGCCGGGACGGCCGTAATTGCAGTACGGGTCGATCGAGATGCCGCCGCGCGGCAGAAACTTGCCCCAGACCTCGATATATGCCGGTTCCATGAGCCGGATCAGATCGTTCATGATGATGTTGACGCAGTCCTCGTGGAAATCGCCGTGGTTGCGGAAGCTGAACAGATACAGCTTCAGCGATTTGCTCTCCACCATTTTGATCCGCGGCACATACGAAATATAGATCGTGGCAAAATCAGGCTGTCCCGTGATCGGGCATAGGCTTGTGAACTCCGGACAGTTGAATTTGACGAAGTAGTCCCTGTCCGGATGCTTGTTTTCAAAAGTTTCCAGCACGGACGGATCATAGTCCGACGGATATTTTGTATGCTGATTGCCGAGCAGCGTGATGCTCTCCTCATGTTCGCGTTTGTCCATATACAGCCTCCTTATTCGTTGCAGATGCCGGAAACATTGTCCAGCAGGACCTTTGCGATCTGTGCGGTGGAAATATCCCAGCTGTTCCGCTCCTCGATCAGGATGCAGAACGCGACCGGTGCGCGGTCATCCAGACAGAAGCCCGCAAGCAGCGAGTTTTCGTATTCGCGGCCGTTGTCGTTGACCTGCGCCGTACCGCTCTTGCAGCCGCAGTTGTAGCCGTCAAACGACACATAGTAATGGTCTGATGCATTCTGTGTTTCGATCTCTTTGACGCCCTGCGCCGCAGCCGGTGTGAACATCTGCGGGGTCGAACTGTGGAATGCGATGTCAACGGTTTCGCCGGTGGGGGACGTTTTTTGCCTGATCAGATACGGCTGCACCGCCGAGCCTGTGCCGTTTGCGATCGCGCCCTGCCACAGCATCAGCTGATACGGGCTGACGAGCGTTTTGCCCTGTCCGAGCGCACCCCACTGTGTTTCAAAGTTCTGCGGGTCGCTGAGCTTTGTGGATGCCGGATTGATCGTGATGCCGTCCAGATTCAGCGGGTTTGCCTTCTGCCCGTTGACGGAATAGCCCATACGGGTATATGTTCCGATGATCGAGGAAAGCGGAACGATGCCCGACTGCACGAGCTGCGCAAAATACGGGTTGCAGCTGTTCTCAAAGCCTTGCAGCAGATTCTGCGTGCCGTGACCGTAGATCTGATGGCAGTTGATCGTGTCGCCGCCCGCATTCGTCCACTTGCCCTCGCAGGTATATTCCAGTGAATTGACTGCCTGCACGCCCGCCGATTCATAGGCGGCGAGCAGTGTCGAAACCTTCTGCGTCGATCCGGGAACGGTCGGGAGAAAGGCCTTGCAGAGCAGGCTGCCCGGCGCCATATTATCCAGATTGTCGTAGCCCTGTGCGATGTCCACGCAGGGACGGCTGACGCAGACCAGGATCTCGCCGGTCTTCCAGTTGTACGCAATGGCCGCGCCGTTTTTCTCGCCGAATGCGTAGTAGACCGCACGGTTCGCAGCGTGGGAGAGCGTCGTTGTCAGGGAGGCCGAGCCCGCCTCGTTGCCGTAGGTGAAGCTGTAATTCGCCAGCTCCGGCAGATGCTTTGCCACGATCGTATTGGACATCTGACCGCTCGTATCACCGATCAGATTGCCGACATCCGCGAACTGTCCCGGCGCGTAATTCGTCAGCGGCTGGCTGCCGTCGAACAGCACGTCACCGTTCCGGTCACAGACGATGCCGTAGGTCGTCTTGCCGGATTTTGCCATGTAAAGCGGTGCCTTGGAGATCAGCGTATAGCCGAGATACACCAGCGCCGCGAGAAAGCCTGCCAGCAGCAGCGCTGTCCATTTTCCGGCTCTGCGCATGCTTGCCGGTGCGGAAATATCCAGCTGCGGTGCATTCGTGCGTGTTTTTTGCTGTTTTTTTGCCATATCACTTGCCTCCCTTCACAGCGCTTTTGTCCGTCAGGACAGGTGCCTGCGCCGCTTTGAGGAAGCCCGCCAGAATCCCGCTTGCGAGCATCGAGCTGCCGCCCTGCGAGATAAACGGGATCGTGACGCCCGTGAACGGGATCAGGTTGCAGGAGCCGAAGATATTGAGCGTCATCTGCACCATGAACACCGCTGCGACACCGACCGCCAGTCCGGAGTGTTAATAGCTGCGCGGCGGCACCGTCAGGATCGAAGCGGGCAGGAACAGCACGAGAATGACAGTCATCATGGCCGTGAACAGGCCCCATTCCTCGCAGATCGTCGAGAACACGATGTCCGTTCTGGACGCGGCAACATGGACG
>JAFZBC010000099.1:0-7918 GCA_017561965.1 Oscillospiraceae bacterium | reverse complement strand
CAGTTTTTTCATTGAAAGTCCCTCCTGAAAAGCAAAGCAATTCGGTGGATGGTAAGGAAATGTATTACATATAGTATAACATAAATTGCCGGAAATTGCAAGATTCCCGCCCGGTTTTTGGCGCTATGCACAGCATTTTCCCGCCTTGCTTATGCAATTTGTTATAATAAAATCCATTGATAGTTAATGATTGACCGGTTCCGGTGCGGATTGTGCGCGGACAGCAAAAAAAAACGGCACGGAGCGTGCAGACTCCGTGCCGTTTGTGTTATTTTGCAGTAAGCTCCAGGATCATATCAAGAATGCGGTGCGCGGCCTCCTCCTTGGACATTTTCTCCAGCTCGACCTGCCGGTCTGCGGTAATCAGCGTCAGGATGTTGGTGTCCGTGCCGAATCCCGCACCCTCTCTGCGCAGGCTGTTTGCGCAGATCATGTCGCAGTTCTTGGCGGTGAGCTTTTTTCGCGAATTTTCCAGAACATGCTCGGTTTCCATGGAAAAGCCGCAGAGGAACTGCCCCTCCGGCTTGTGTGCGCCGAGATATTTCAGAATATCCTGCGTGCGCTTCATCTCGATGCTGAATGCGCCGTCAGATTTTTTAATCTTCTGATCCGCAGTCGTGACCGGCGTGTAATCCGAAACGGCGGCCGCCTTGATGATGATGTCCATATCCGCTGCGCGGGCGGTGACTGCCTCAAACATATCCGCAGCGGAAACGACCGGCACGAGCTCCGTGAACAGCGGCGGCGCTATATCCGTATGCGCAGCGACCAGCGTGACCTCTGCGCCGCGGCGCATTGCGGCCTGCGCGACCGCAATGCCCATTTTGCCGGAGGAGTGGTTTGTGATAAACCGCACCGGATCCATTGCTTCGCGCGTGGCGCCCGCTGTGACGAGCACCTTCTTTCCGAGAAGATCCTTTTCGCAGGCGATCTCCCGCATGAGGTACTGGAACAGCACGCTTTCCTCGGGCATTCTGCCGTCCCCGATGTCACCGTTCGCAAGCCGGCCGGTGTCGGGCACGGCAATCTCATAGCCGAAGCGCGCGAGCTTTTGTAGGTTGTCCTGCACAATCGGATTGTGATACATATTATGATTCATCGCAGGGACGATGATTTTTTTGCAGGGGCAGGCCATGACGGTTGTCGTGAGCATGTCATCCGCAATGCCGTTTGCAATCTTGCCGATCACATTGGCCGAGGCCGGTGCGACCATGACGATATCCGCCTGCTTGGCCAGCGCGACATGCTCCACGCTGTACTGGAAATTGCGGTCGAATGTGTCGATCAGGCATTTGTGGCCAGTCAGCGTTTCAAAGGTGATTGGGTTGATAAACTGCGTCGCGTTCTGCGTCATCAGCACCTGCACGTCGCAGTGCAGCTTGGTCAGCATCCGGACAAGGTTCGGGATCTTGTATGCGGCAATGCTGCCGGTCACGGCAAGCACCGCGGTTTTTCCTTTCAGCATAAGGGATACCTCCTGTGAAGTCATCAACGGTATGCTTCAATTATACCAGATTTTGAGGGAAAAGGGAAGTCCCATTTTATATCTGTGCAAAAAAGAATTACAAAACAGAATCATTCCTTTACTTTTCTGATTTTATGCTGTATAATAAGGACACTGTATTGTATCCCCGCAAGGGGAATGATAACAAGGAGGATACTCAAATGAACAAGAACAAAACCAAGACCGTCGTGATTCTCGGCATGATGACAGCGTTGCTGCTGCTGTTTTCATTCACCCCGATCGGCACGATTCCGATCGGCCCGCTGTCGATCACACTCAACATCATCCCGATCGCGATCGCTGCGATTGCCTTAGGACCGGTAGGCGGCCTCGTCATCGGATCCGTATTCGGCATTCTGAGCTTTTTGCAGTGCTTCGGCATCGGCATCCCGAGCGGCATGGGTGCAACCCTCGTTTCGATCAACCCGCTGCTGGCTTTCATCCAGCGGTTCGTCCCGCGTGCGCTGGACGGTCTGCTCATCGGACTGATCCACAAGGGGCTTTCCAGAAAAATCGGCGGCGGAACAGCCAGCTTTGTTACCGGCTTCTGCTCCGCATTCTTCAATACCGCGTTCTTCATGAGCGCACTTGTACTGCTGTTCGGCAAGACCGATTATGTGCAGGGCCTGTTTGAAAAATTCGGCCAGCAGTACACATTCACCGGAACGATTCTGTTTATCTGCGCATTTGTCGGGATCAATGCCATTGTGGAGATGATCGCCTCGACGATCATCAGCGGCGGCGTCGGCGCGGCGCTTTACGGCGCGCACATTCTCCCGATTGAGAAAGACTGAACGGAGTACAGGCAATGGTATTAGCGGTTGATATCGGCAACACCAATGTGGTTGTGGGCTGCTTTGACGACAACGGCATCCTGTTCACGGAGCGCCTTGCGACAGAGCCGCTTTCCACGGAACTGGAATATACCGTGCTGATCCGGACGGTGCTGGAGCTGAACGGCATGTCGGCATCCGCATGTTCGGGCTGCATCATTTCCTCAGTGGTTCCGCCTGTGACGCAGACCGTCCGTGCGGCGGTGCTGCGCATGACCGGAAAGGAGCCGGTTGTTGTCGGCGCCGGTGTCAAAACCGGATTGAAAATTCTGATTGACAATCCTGCCGCGCTCGGCAGCGACCGCGTGGCGGATGCCGTTGCGGCAGCTGCGGAGTATCCAAAGCCGGTCATCATTGTGGATATGGGCACGGCCACAACGGTTTCTGTCGTGGATGCGGACAACCGTTTCCTCGGCGGACTGATCATCCCCGGTGTGCGCGTATCACTGGATTCGCTTTCCAGCCGTGCGGCGCAGCTCCCGGCCATCAGTCTGGAGCCTGCAAAGCATGTCATCGGAACGAATACCGTTGACTGTATGAAGAGCGGCATTATTTACAGCACGGCTTCGGCTGTGGACGGCGTGATCGCACGCGTGGAGGAGGAGCTCGGCGTGCCGTGTACTGCGGTTGCGACCGGCGGAAACGCGGGCAAAATCATACCGTTCTGCAAGCGGCAGATCATTCTGGACGATCTGCTGCTGCTGAAAGGCCTGATGCTGATTTACCGGAAAAATCACAAGTAACGATATACAATACAGAAACGAACAGGGCGCTGAACATGATCAGCGCCCTGTTTTTATCAGATCTGTGCGGAGTAATTCGGAGCTTCCTTGGTGATGTAAATATCATGCGGGTGGCTTTCCTTCAGGCCGGCACCTGTAATGCGGACAAACTTTGCCTTTTCATGCAGTGTCGGGATGTCCACGCAGCCGCAGTAGCCCATACCGGAGCGGATGCCGCCGCAGAGCTGGAACACCGTATCAGCAACGAGCCCCTTGTATGGCACTCTGCCTTCGACGCCTTCCGGAACGAGCTTCTTTGCGCCCTCCTGGAAGTAGCGGTCCTTGGAGCCGCACTCCATGGCACCCAGAGAGCCCATGCCGCGGTAGACCTTGAACTGTCTGCCCTGATAGATCTCCGTTGCGCCCGGTGCTTCATCGCAGCCCGCAAACAGGCTGCCCAGCATGACGACGCTTGCGCCTGCTGCCAGTGCCTTGACAATATCGCCGGAATACTTGATGCCGCCGTCCGCGATGACCGGAATGTTGTACTTCTCCGCGACACATGCCGCATCATACACAGCCGTGACCTGCGGCACGCCGATACCGGCGACAACACGGGTCGTGCAGATCGAGCCGGGGCCGATACCGACCTTGATCGCGTCTGCGCCCGCCTTGATCAGCGCCTCTGCGCCCTCAGCCGTCGCAATATTGCCCGCGATGACCGGCGTGTTCGGATACGCTTCCTTGACGCGCTTCAAGCTGTTGATGATATTGGCGCTGTGGCCGTGCGCACTGTCGAGCACGAGGACGTCTGCCTTTGCGTCGATCAGCGCACCTGCACGCTCCAGCACATCCGCTGTCACGCCGATTGCGGCGCCGCAGAGCAGTCTGCCGCCGGAATCACGCGCGGAATTCGGATACTTGACGGATTTCTCAATATCCTTTATGGTAATCAGACCGCGGAGAATGTTGTTGTCATCCACGATCGGGAGCTTTTCGATTTTATTGGAGCGCAGGATCTTCTGTGCATCCTGGAGCGTCGTGCCGACCGGTGCGGTGATCAGGTGATCCTTGGTCATCACCTCGCTGATGCGGATGTTGTAATCCGTCAGGAAGCGCATATCGCGGTTGGTGATGATACCGACCAGATGTCCCTCCTTGTCCACGATCGGGACGCCGGAGATCTTGTATTTGCCCATGAGCTCGTTTGCGTCATAGACAAAGCGGTCCTCCGTCAGGGAGAACGGATTGACGATAACACCGTTTTCGGAGCGCTTGACCTTATCGACCTCGTCGCACTGCTGCTCGATGGTCATATTCTTGTGGATAATGCCGATGCCGCCCTCACGTGCGATCGCGATTGCCATTTTGGACTCGGTAACGGTATCCATGGCAGAGGTCATGATCGGCGTATTCAGCATGATGTCACCGGCAAGTCTGGTCGCGAGACGGATCTGGTTCGGGGTGACGTCGGATTCACCCGGGATCAGCAGGACGTCATCAAAGGTCAGTCCTTCTTTTGCAAATTTGTTCGCTTGTTCAATCATATACACTTCTCCTTTTCCGCCTTATGCATCCTTTGTCAGCAGCTGACAAAGCGCCTGCAAATCTTCCTTGTTATAAAATTCCAAGGTGAGCGTGCCCTTCTTCTTGCTGCCGGACACATGCACCTTCCTTCCGAGGTGACTGCCGAGGCTGATCTCCATTTCCTCATAGAAGATCTGCTCGGGCGTTTTCTGCTTTTC
Source organism: Oscillospiraceae bacterium (assembly GCA_017561965.1). Classification (GTDB taxonomy): domain Bacteria; phylum Bacillota; class Clostridia; order Oscillospirales; family Ruminococcaceae; genus Firm-04. The sequence continues at coordinate 3,114 of JAFZBC010000099.1, read as the reverse complement.
AGCAGGCTTTGCCGGATCGTTCTGCTTCTGGACGAGCGCTTCGATCTCGCGCACCGTGATTTTATCCTCCGCGGCGCGTGCGGCGCATTCCAGCAGGAGCTTCTCATTTTTGATGCCGGCGAGCGCCTTTGCGTGTCCGGCTGAGATTTTGCCCTTTTCCAGATAGTCCTGCACGAGTACCGGCAGATTCAGCAGCCGGAGGCTGTTTGCGACAGCCGGACGCGAGCGCCCGACGGTCTTTGCGACCTCCTCCTGCGTCATGCCGAACTGCTGCATGAGCGCCTGATAGCCCAGCGCTTCCTCGATCGGATTGAGGTTTTCGCGCTGGAGGTTCTCGATCATCGCAATCTGGCTTGCCTCGCTGTCGGTGAGCTCCCGGATGATGACGGGGACCTCGGACAGCCCGATGCGCTTGGCCGCTCTCCAGCGGCGTTCGCCCGCAACGATCTGATAGCGCCGTTCTCCGACCGGTCTGACAACGATCGGCTGGAGCATGCCGTGCGCCTGTATGGATTCTGCAAGCTCCGTCAGCGATTCGTCATCGAAGCGCTTGCGGGGCTGTGCGCGGTTCTGTTCGATTTCGGTGATCCGAACGGTCTGCACGCCGCTTGCGGGATCTGCCGCATTCTGTTCAAACAGCGAGCCGAGCCCGCTGCCGAGTCCGCCCTTTGCCATGTTCTCGCCTGCCTTCTGTTCCAAATGATTCCGCGCTGCGGATTATTTCTTGCTGAAGATAAAACGCTTGGGTTTGATATCCGGGACGAGCGGCTCGCCGAGCAGCTCATGCCCGAGCATCTCGTAGCTTTCGGAGCCTCTGGATGAACGGTCATAGTAAAAGACCGGCTTGCCGTGGCTCGGTGCTTCCGAAAGGCGGACATTCCGCGGGATCTTCGTCTGAAAGACCTGTCCCGGGAAATACTTTTCGACCTCCGCGACGACCTGCTCCGACAGATTCAGTCTGCCGTCGTACATGGTAAAGAGGATGCCCTCGATGCGGAGTCCCGCGTTATATTTGCTCTTGACGAGCTTGATGGTTTCGTAAAGCTGGGAAAGGCCCTCCAGCGAAAGATACTCCGCGGTCATCGGAATGAGCACGGAATCCGCCGCAACGAGGCTGTTCAGCGTGATGAGGCTCAGCGACGGCGGGCAGTCGATCAGAATATAGTCGTATGTCAGGCGGCAGCTCATCAGTGCCATTTTCAGACGCTGCACGCGGTTTTCCAGCTCGATCAGCTCGATCTCCGCGCCCGCGAGCGCCGAAACGGCGGGCAGCAGGCTGACATTTTCAAATTCGGTTTCCAGGATCGCGTCCTGAATGCGGCTCCGCCCGATCAGGACATCATAGCTGGAGCAGGAGAGGCCTTTTTTGGAAACGCCGAAGCCGGTTGTGGTGTTGCCCTGCGAGTCGGTATCGACGCAGAGCACCTTTTTGCCGCGCATACCGAGATAGGCGCCGAGGCTGACGACGGTCGTCGATTTTCCCACACCGCCCTTTTGGTTCGCAAATGCGATGATTTTGCCCATGCCGGACAGGCACCTCCTTTTCGATCCGGCGACGGATCGCCGGGGTGGCTGCTTTCTGTTTCTTACCATTATACCATATTCATATTAAAAAGTAAAGAGGGGCAGCGGGGGAAAACGGCGGCGGAGCCCACAGTTTTACCGGAGAAAAAACAGCGCTTTTTCTGTTGAAATCCGTGCACTTTGCTGTTTTGCATTCTGCGGCCTGCGGAGTGTGCCGGAAATGCGGATTTGTCTGCACGAATTCTCTGATCCGCATGACATTCTCTATGATTGTGTGATATAATTGAATAGAACGGGAAACAGTGAACTATTATTTTTTGTGTTTTTTTCCGAAGATGCTGTAACCTTTTTTCCGGGAACAGGTCTTAATGAATAGCAGGCAATGATGCGGCAGGGCAGCCGGTCGGAGGCGCGCTGCTTTGCCGCATCAGCGTGTGCGGAAACGAAATATACAAAATACTATGACCAGAAGGAGTGATCATGATGAAGAAACAGAAGACAACAGCAGCATTTCTCTCAGCAGTGATGTTCTGCGCAGCCGTGCCGGCATTCCCGGCTGTGTATGCGGCGGACACAGTTCTGCCCGCATGGGTGCCGCAGACGTTTGAACAGGCACTGGATTTCCAGAACACTTACGGTAAAACACATGCAGCGGACGGCGTTTACTGCATCGTCGGGCGCTGGAAGAGCGACATGAACCCGCAATGCGACGAACAGCTTTCGTGCGGCGAAGCGGAGCGCGTTTTTCAGAAGGAGATCCGCTATGAGGTGCAGGACGGTATGCCGGATCTGGAATCCATGAGCGCAAAGGAGCGCGCGGAATGGGAAGCCAATGCGGAGCAGCGGCGTATGGAGGAGCAGTACAACACAGACGTGCATTACTTTGTCAGCGTGTGGAAGCCGACGCAGGCAGGCGACAATGAGATCGTCCAGCAGTATCAGTTCAATCCCGGCGGGCAGAGGGATGCCACGCTTCCCCTGCCGGAAACATTTACCTTCACTGCTGCAGATGATACGCTGGCGGTCGCGGAAACCGGCTGGCGTGCAGTCACGCCGGACTGCAAGACGGAATACGATGCATTCATCGAAGAACACGGCAATTTTTACACACAGGACGGCGCGCTGATCCTTGCGGGTACGGTCAATTACAGCACCGGCGCCGATATGAGCATGGAGGTCGTGTGGAACGGCGAAACGCTGCCGGCCGAGCATACCGCAAACTGCCGGGCGCAGGGCATGACGGAGGCGCCTCCCGGAAGTGCCGAAAACTATGTGAAGTATTATGAAATCGCACGGACCGGCGTTATTTCGGCAAAGATCACCTGGACAGAGGCGGATCCGGATCATACACAGACGACGGTCAGCAAAAAGTATCAGGCTGATTCGGACCGCGGGATCATCCTGACCGAGCTGACAAACACAGAGGTACCGGACTGGGTGCCGCAGACCGTCGGTGCAGCCTGTGATTTCCATAATAATCACGGTGACACGTATGTTGCGGATGACACGATCTGCATTGTGACGCGTCACTGGTCGAAGGACATGGAGCGCCTGCCGCTGACCGGATCCGGAAATTGCAGAACGCTGCTG
>JAFZBC010000098.1:0-3877 GCA_017561965.1 Oscillospiraceae bacterium | reverse complement strand
TCCTCGATCCTGACGCTGATGCGTCTGCTGCTGATCCGGGGCAGACGGAGATGAACGGTCTGAATGCCAGACTGCTCTGTGTCCGGACGCTGATCCGGTCGATCAAATCCAAAAGCTATTTCAATCTGGCGCTGACGCATGCGCTGATGGACGCGGAGGATCTGACGCCGCAGGATACGGCGCTGTGCCTGAAAATCTATCAGGGGACGCTGGAACGCCTGCTGACGCTGGATGCCTGCATCGCGGCGCATACGAGCCGCCCGCCCGAAAAGCTCGACCTTGAGGTGCTGTGCGTACTGCGCTGCGGTTTTTATGAGCTGCTGTATCTGCACACGCCGGAATCTGCGGTCGTCAATCTCTGGACGGAGGCCGTCAAGAAGCTGAGAAAGACCAGCGCCGCCGGTATGGTCAATGCGGTGCTCCGGGGCTTTCTACGGGGCGGAAAACAGATTCCGCTGCCGGATGACGAACTGGGCAGCATGTCGGTGCAGTATTCCGTACCGGTTCCGCTGCTCCGTGCGCTGCTGGCTGACTATGATGCGGAAACCGTGACTGCGTTTCTTTCGGATGCAGCGGATGCGCCGCCGATCTATATCCGGCGGAATCCGCTCTGTGAAAACAGTGAAAAGATGATCCCGCGCGCGGAGCCGGTCCCGGGGATTCCCTGTGCGTATCTGCTCAAGCGGCGCGGGGAAACGGATGCCGTTCCGACCGTCATCGACGGGAAGGAAACGGTTCCGATTGATCCTTACCGCAGCGGGCTTGTGTCCGAGGCGAAAGCCATGGGGCGCTCGATGCATGTGCAGGATCTTGCCTCGCAGCTCTGCTGTCTGGCGCTTGACCCGCAGCCGGGCGAAACCGTGCTTGATGTCTGTGCGGCGCCGGGCGGCAAGACCTTTACGATTGCGGAGCTGATGCAGAATCAGGGACATGTGTATGCATATGATCTGCATGAGAACCGCGTGGGACTGATCCGGAAGGGTGCGGAAAAGCTGGGACTTTCCTGCATTACCGCGCAGGCGGGCGATGCAAGGCAGACCGAAAAGCCCGCGGCAGACCGCATTCTCTGCGATGTGCCGTGTTCGGGGTACGGCGTCATCCGCAGAAAGCCGGAGATCCGCTACAAAACACCGGAGGAGGTCGCCGGACTGCCCGAGATCCAGTATGCGATTCTCGAAGCGTCCGCAAAGGCACTCAGGTCGGGCGGCGTGCTGGTCTATTCGACATGCACCGTCTTAAAACGCGAAAATGAGGATGTTGTCCGCAGATTCCTGGCGGCGCATCCGGACTATACACTGGAAAAGCCGTGGCAGAATCTGCCGGATCTGGCTGCATACGGGCAGGAGATGACAACGCTCTTCCCGCAGATGCTCGGCAGTGACGGATTCTTTATCGCAAAAATGCGGAAAGGATGAAGTATGAAGAAGTCGTGGAAAACGCGGGTAACTGCGCTGATGTTTTCCGCAGCGGCGATCGGCGCCGGTGCAATTTCCGTCAGCTGCGGTGTTTACGGTCCGCCCAATATGCCTTCGATCGACATTCCGGCGGATTCGGACGGGCTGCTGTCCGGTTCTGAGGAGATCCCGACGCTCTACGGGCCGCCGGGTGTTTCGGAAACGAAGGCAGAAATTGACCTTGACGCGATGACCGATTCCGATTTCCGCAGTATCACGGATGAACAGCTGATCGCGCTGGGACAGCAGTATGATACGCTGGAACAGCCTGCATTTCTTGCAGTGCGTCCGGATACGGACGGTGTGCATTTTGCGGTTGCGGGGCAGTCCGCAGAAACGGCGGATGCAGCGTCCGCACTCGCAGACGCATTATATCCCGGTCTCGGGGTGACACATGTAACAGCGGACGAACCGGCAGAACGCTGGTGGTTCTGCGAAGCCGGCGAGGAGCTTTCTAACTACGCGCTGGTCTGGAACAAAGCGTTCCTTGACATGGAAACGCAGACGCTTCATGCCGGTGTCACCGAAGAAAACATGCTTTTGCTTGCGGCAATGCGGGTGCCGCCTTCCCGCGGGCGCAGCATCGGCGCATTTGTCACGGATGACGGCGACCGCCTGACCTGCAATGTATATGATCTGTGTTACAGCAGCGGCGATTACGGGTTGTCCGATACGGCGACACTGTACGGCTTTACGTTTTCCGCGGAGAAGGCGACCGGTCAGCTCACAGGCTATGACAGCGATCAGTATGACTTTTCCAAAGAGGCGGAGATCCCGGATACCTTTCACCCGTATCCGGATGAATAAATGAAAGGAGCTGACCGGCTTGGAGCAGCAAAAAACCGATATTCTGAGTCTGTTGCCGGAGCAGCTCGAAGCGGAGATCACGGCCATGGGTGCGCCGAAATTCCGCGCAAAACAGATCTTTCATCAGCTGCATGTAAAACGCGTCTTTGATTTCACGAAAATGACAGAACTATCTAAACAATTTCAGGCGCAGCTCAATGACCGATTTTATATAAACATGCCAAAGATTGAACAAAAGCTTGCATCTTGTATGGATGATACTGTAAAATATCTGTATAGGCTCTCTGACGGCAGCTGTATTGAAACCGTGCGCATGGTATATCACCACGGAATCACCGCCTGTATCTCGACGCAGGTCGGCTGCAAAATGGGCTGCAAATTCTGTGCTTCGGCGCCGCTCGGCTTTATCCGGAATCTGACACCGGCAGAGATGCTCGGGCAGATCTACGGCGCGGATGCGGATTTTCTGGAGGCACAGCAGATTAGCAGCGTGGTGCTCATGGGCATCGGGGAGCCGCTGGATAATTATGAAAATGTGATGCAGTTTCTGCGGCTGCTCTCCTGCAAGGAAGGGCGGAACCTCAGTCTGCGGCATGTGACGCTTTCGACCTGCGGACTTGTCCCGCGGATCTTGCAGCTTGCGGAGGAGAATCTCCCGCTGACGCTTTCTGTGTCGCTGCACTGCGCGGACAATGAAAAACGGGACGTGCTGATGCCGGTCAACCGGCGCTATCCGCTGGATACGCTGCTGGATGCCTGCGGCACCTACTTTCAGAAAACAGGCCGGAGAGTGTCATTTGAATATGCCGTCATTGCGGGGGAGAACGATTCCCCGGCGGCGGCAGCACTGCTCGGCAGACGGCTCAGGCCGGTGTTCCCGAAGCAGCGCCCGCATGTCAATCTGATACCGGTCAATCCCGTTGCGGGAACCGGATTTCATGCCGGTCATGCGGCGGCATTTCAGAAGCTCCTGGAGCAGGAGGGAATCAACGCAACTGTGCGCCGGACGCTCGGTGACGACATCAAAGCGGCCTGCGGACAGCTGCGGCGCGATACGATTGAAAAGGAAAGCGTGGTGAGCGGCATTGAAGGCATATCTGGGCAGTGACATCGGAAAAACCAGAACGGAGAATCAGGATTCGATCCGTGCGGAGAGCTTTCCGGACGGCGTGCTTGCGCTGGTCTGTGACGGCATGGGCGGTATGCAGAACGGCAGTGCCGCGAGCAAAATCGCGGTGGCAGCCGCGGAGGAGCGCTTCTGTGCGGAATACGTCAGCGGGATGGAGCCAGAGGCGGTCTGCGAGCTGCTGCGGAACTGTGCCGCAGAGGCAAACCAGAAAGTCTATCAGGCGGCACTGCGCAGTGAGATGCGCGCCCGCATGGGAACGACGCTGGTCGGCGTTTTCGCGCGCGATGATGTGATGTGTACGGTCAATGTCGGCGATTCCAGAGCCTATCTGCTGCCCGCGGAGGGCGAATTGAAGCAGCTGACCACCGATCATACCGTTGTGCAGCTCTTGTATGAGCAGGGAACGATTACCGCGGAGGAGCGCGCCACGCATGTGCGGCGCAATGAGCTGATCCGTGCGATCGGCGTGTCCGGCCGCGTGCTTTCC
>JAFZBC010000097.1:0-4622 GCA_017561965.1 Oscillospiraceae bacterium | reverse complement strand
ATCGACGGACAGTCCACCAAGGGCGCGTGGGATCCCTCCAATGACTGGTCCTACAAGGGCGTCGGCAAGACGGATCTGAAATCTGACGATTCCCTCAACGAGCATTTCACGATGTACGTCAACGGCAAGCTGGTCTGGGGCGAGGAGCCGGACGGCACCAAGGCTGTCCCGGGCGCTGACCTCGACGATCCGACACCGGTCGTCACCCCGTCCACGACGCCGGCACCCACCACCACGCCTGCACCGGAAACGACCACAGAGCCGCTGCATTATACACTGGAGCTCCGTTCCAAGCCGACGAAAACGACATACGCCATCGGCGAAGCGCTGGACCTCACCGGCGGTACCGCAGAGGGCTGGGTCGGAAACGAAACACTCCACGGCGATACGTTCGAGCAGCCGCTCACATACAGCGGATTCACCATTGACGATTCGGAATTTGACAACACGAAGCCCGGTACGTATACGATCTACGTCAAGTACGGCACGGCGTCCGCTTCGTTCAAGGTCACCGTCAGCAACAATCCGGCTCCGGCCACAACGACGGTACCCGGCACCGATCGGTTTCGCTACGGCGACGCGAACCTCGATACTTATGTGGATGTTTCCGACGCTGTTCTTGTTGCTAAGTTTATCAATTCGGATGTATCGGGTCAGATCACGGACCAGGGACTGAAAAACGCTGACTGCGACGGCATTGCCGGTGTGGACGGCGGCGACGTTTCCCGCATCCTGTTGTATATTGCAAAGATCGTCACAGATGAGCAGATGGGCAAGGTGCTCTGATTGTTCTGAACACAAAGAAAGCGTCCTGCGGGAAACCGCGGGACGCTTTTGCTTGTCAGTACAAAGGTATCTCCGATGGATTATAAATGGGGCTTCGCCCAACCCCCGCCAAAGGGATAAATCCCTTTGGAATCCCGCAATATATAAATGAAGCAAATGCATTACTTCCATCACGATGGGATTCTTAAGGAACAACGTCCTCAATTCTGGTCCGCCGGAGGCACTTTTCCCCGGTTATCCGCAGAGCCTGCTCGTGCGTTCGACACGTATCGGGTACTGTACGCCCATACGGCTGCATATTCTGATGCAGGAGGGGATTGATATGCGAGAGCTGTTTCTGGCGTGCCTGCGGAGCGGCCTGCCGGTTTCCGTGCCTGGGTTTGCGTGCATGACCGTTCTGCTGACACTGACGGATCTGCCGCACCGCATCTACGCATGGGCGGGCGCACTGCCACTGCTGGCAGGATGCTTCTGCGCGGGCTTCTCGGCCGGAAAGCACATCCGCCGGCACGGACTGAAAAACGGTGCATTTGCAGCGCTGCTGCTTGGGCTGATGTGGTATGCGGCAGCCTGCATTGTGCTGCGGACGCTGCGTTCACCGGTGATGCTGCTGGCAGCCTGTCCCGCGGGCAGCCTCGGCGGGTTGTTCGGCGTCAATACTGCGCTGCCGCTGCCGGGGCGGCGTTCACACCGGGCGGCGCGTCTGCGCACCCGCTGTGCGCTGCTGTTCCGGCACCGTCCGCCGGATCTCACGAAAGCTCGATGATTTTTGCAATCGCCTGGAGCAGCATGCTGACGTCATCCGCCGTGACGCCGCCGTCGCGGTTGCAGTCCGCGTTCCGGAGCCCCTGTTCGTCCATCACGGCACCGGCATCCGCGACGCAGAAGCGCGCGATCAGAACGGCGTCTGCGACGTCCGCGGAATTGTCGCAGTTGGCATCGCCGCGCAGTGTGACCGTCGGCGCTGTCGTTATGACAGTGGCAGGCGTTGTTTCAGCTGCCGCTGTCGTGAGGATCTCGGGCGCGCCGGTTGTGCCGTCGTACCGGATCGTGGTTTCCGGGCCCGGCGTCGTGGCGGGGACAGGCGGTTCGGTCGTTTCGGGAACCGTGATCTTTTCGATGCAGCAATCGTCCGCAGAGCCGTATGCGCCGTCGCCGCCCTCCACGGTCAGCCGCAGTGTGACGGTATCACCGGCTTGTGCCGTAACCAGAAGTTCCTTCTGCTGCCACATGCTCCAGCCCTGCCCGTTGTCAGTGACCGCCTCCCGCATTTCGCCGGAAACATCTGCTTCAATGGTATAGAAGCTGGATTCATCGGCCTGCACATACATTGTGCAGCGATAGGTTCCGGATTCCGGCACCTGCACGGAGGCCGCTGCGGTGCTGCCCCGGAATGCGGTTTTGGAATACCAGTGCAGCGCATAGCCGCCGGTTCGGACATCCTCTGCGCGGACATCGAAATGACCCGCGGCGGTGCTTTTCAGCGTCCAGCCGGTCGGGTGATCTGACCAGCCGCCGTCCGCTTCAAAGCCCGGATTTTTCAGCAGATTCTCACCGGTTTGCTGCGGCTGCCGGGGATTGCTCTGCCCGCTGCCCGTGACAGAACGGAACATATAGAGCGATTCCAGCGGCTTGCCGTCGGCGGAAAAGAGCGCCTGGTTCTCCCAGCCGGAGCCGCCGTAATCCTTTGCATCCGGATCGTACTCCTGCGCAGATTCATACGCCCAGCCGCCGCCGTACTTCTGCCAGAGCTGCTTTGCGGTATTGAAGTCGCTGCTGACGGGCAGCCATGCGGGCTCCCAGTAAAACACGCCGATGCCCATGCCGTCCGGGACGGCGGCGACTGCTTTGAACAGATCGGTCAGAAACGCGGTCTGTCCTGCCGCGCTGACAGGATAGCTGACGCTGTTTCCGAGATCCTTCTGACTGCCGATCGTGTTGACGCCGGGATCATAATTCTGAAAGGTGTATGCCCATGAGGTTTCTGCAACCAGCACCTTTTTATGATAGGTGTTTGCGATGCCTGACAGCACCGAGGTCAGATTTTGCAGCGTGCCGTGCCAGTAGGGATAATAGGAGGTTGCGAATACGTCGTAATCGACTTTGGTCTGATTCACCATTTTCGCAAGATACTGCATATTTGAGGCCTTTTCCGGATTCGTAAAGTGCAGCGCGACCAGCACGTTCGGATCATATTCGCGCACAGCTTTGGAGCCGGCATTCCAGAGCTTTGCGAGGTCGTTCCAGACTGCGTCGCCCCAGTTGCCGTCGGAGAGCAGAACGCCGCACATGCCCGCGGTGGTTTCGTTGCCGATCTGCACCATGGCGATGTCTGCGCCGGTTTTGTCCAGCTGCCCGAGGGTTTCCTTGGTGTAATTGTAGATCGCATCCGCCTTTTGCTGCACGGAGTAATTCGCCCATGCCTTCGGCGCCTTCTGTTTGGAGGGATCCGCCCAGAAGTCGGAATAATGGAAATCCACAAAGAGCTTTAATCCTGCTTTGGCGCAGCGCTCCGCGATTTTTACGGCCTGCTTGGCGTCGTTCGCGCCGCCGCCGTAGGTGACGCCGGACTGCGATGCAGTCGGGTCGTTCCAGATGCGCACGCGGATGCAGTTGATGCCAGCATCGGCCAGCGTGACGAAGATATCCTGCTCCTTGCCGCTGCCGTCATAAAATCTGACGCCGCTCTGCTCCAGCGCGATAACGGACGAGATATCCGCGCCCTTGAACGGTTCGCCGTTTGCGAACGGGAGCCCGGAGATACCGGAAAAGGCAACGGTTTCCGCAGCGCTTGCAGGCGGCAGAAGTCCGCCGCTGCCCAGCAGCATGACGGCTGATGTAAGCACCGAAATCAGCTTATGCATTTTCATGATATGAACCTCCTGTTAAGTGGTGACCGCAGGATCGTTTTCCGGATGCAGGTGTTGTGTCCATTATAGCATAATAGGCTGCAAAAAGCAAGCGGCGTGCGGCAGTTTCGCCATCCATTGATCGGAAGCCCGCTGCGGGCGTTCAGCAGGACCGGCAGGTGCTTACACATTATAATTATAAGATCCGAACCATTTCTCCGGAAGAAAATAAGGGCGGACACTGCCCGCAATATCCGGTTTACAACGGTACGACTGCGGAAACAGACAGGCATCGTTTTTTCATATGCTGCCGGAATGCTTCAGATCATTGGCGGCGGGCACTGCCTGCAATATCCGGTTTACTGCGGCACGACTGCGGAAACAAACAGGCATTGTTTTTTCATATGCTGCCGGAATGCTTCAGATCATTGGCGGCGGGCACTGCACGCAATATCCGGTTTACTGCGGTACGACCGTGGAAACAGACAGGCATTGTTTTTTCATATGCTGCCGGAAAGCTTCAGATCATTGGCGGCGGACACTGCCCGCAATATCCGGTTTACTGCGGCACGACTGCGGAAACAGACAGGCATTGTTTTTTCATATGCTGCCGGAATGCTTCAGATCATTGGCGGCGGGCACTGCCCGCAATATCCGGTTTACTGCGGTACGACTGCGGAAACAGACAGGCATTGTTTTTTCATATGCTGCCGGAATGCTTCAGATCATTGGCGGCGGGCACTGCCCGCCCGCCGCATAAGGCTACAAAATCCGATAAGAATCGCCGTGTTTTTTGCCGTAGATTCCGAAAATACATGCCGGGATGTGTTTTTGACTTGACATTTTTACGTATTTCGCGTATACTTAATCTGTATGGGTATACCCCGAACAGAAAGGCGGGATCTCCCGAGAGAACCGCGGAAAGAGAGGCAATCTATTGAACAGAAATACAGGGCGTTCCGGCTCCAAGGGCATCAAGGGCGGATT
>JAFZBC010000096.1:0-2587 GCA_017561965.1 Oscillospiraceae bacterium | reverse complement strand
TCCGGGCAGTCGGCAAAGCAGGTATCCGCAATGCGCGTCAGACTGCCGGGCAGTTCAGCGGTGCGCAGCGAACGGCAGTCGGCAAAGGCGTAATCCCCGAGTGCGGTGATTCCTTCCCCGAGCTTCACAGACAGCAGGTCGTCGCAGTCTGCAAAGCACTGCGCGCCGACGGTGCCGGTGCAGTCCGTGAACGTGACGTCCCGGACGCCGGAGCTCTGGAACGCGTGCGCGCCCAGCGAAACTGCCCCGCCGGAGAACGCCGCCTCCCGGAGCGCGGGACAGCGCCGGAAGCAGGATTCGCCGGTCGTCAGGCTGCCCTGCAATGTGACCTGCTTCAACTTGGAAAGATTCTGGAAGCAGTGATCGGCAAGCCGGAGCACGGCGTTCTCCGCCGTGACCGTCACAATGCCGCTCTGCTCAAAGCAGTAATCCCCGAAGGTGTACTCCCGGTCGGCAAAGCGGACGGTTTCCAGTGCGCGGCAGTCGGCCAGGGCGTGCGCCCCGACGGTCAGTGCCGAATCCGGCACAAATGCAAATTCTTTCAGCGCAGAGCCGTTGAACGCGTAATCACCCATGCGCCGGACGGTTCCCGGCAGCACGACATTTGCAGCATAGCGCGCCGAATAAAATCCGTATTCGGCAACCGCGGTGACCGGCAGCCCGCCGAGCTCTGCCGGAACGGTCAGCGGTGCCGCGGGCGCGGTTTTCAGGCGGTAGCCGATGACGGCGGCTTCGCCTGCGTCAGCTTCAAAATCCGGATCCGGAACCGGCACCGTTTCCTGCGGCAGTTCCTCCTGCGATGCATCCGAAACGGTTGTTTCTGCGGCGTCCGGTGCATCTGTATCCGCAGCGGTGACGGTCGTCTGTGCGGGCTGCGGGGGCGCAGTTGTTTCCGGTGCTGCGGTCGTTTCCGGGGTATCGTCCGCTTCTTCCTCCTGCTGCCGGGAGATGTCGTTTTCGTCTGCGGGATCCGGCACGGAATCTTCTTCCGCATCCCCGTAATCCCGTCTGAGCGAGGTATCGTCCATCAGGGACTCGCTCGCAATCACATCTTCCGCCTGCTGCATTGCTTCCTCATACAGTTCGTCGAACGTCACTGAATTCCCGTCCGGACCGGATGAGCCGCAGCCTGCCAGCAGAAGCAGTCCGCAGCAGAGCACTGCGGGAAAGAATCTGTGTTTCACGGCGCCTTCTCCTTTCTGCACGGCGGGGACTTGCAAACCCTGCCGGTTTGTGATATAATCAGAGTGCGGAACCGAATTGGCTCCGCACTCTATTATAACATATTATACTGTTTTTTTCAACGGATAAACGTCTGTACGGAAAATCTCCGTATAAAGTCGAAACGCGGCTGATGATCAGTCAGCCGCGTTCCGGGAAGAAGTAGAGAGGTATTATTTATCATGTTCATTTATCATGGTTTTATTATACCACGGTTCCGCGGGAATTGCTTGCATTTTTTTTCAACTTTCCGTGAACAAGTTATGAACCGGAATGAACAAGATATGAACGCGGGAAAAGGAGCATAAAACATGCAGGCAGATTTGTGCATTTTTGATAGTCACACCCATTATACAGATGCGGCCTTCGATCCCGACCGCGACGCGCTGCTCCGGACGTTCCCGGAAAAGGGCGTCACCGGCTGCATGGTCTGCGGCACGGATCTGCCGACCTCCGCGGCCTGTATCCGTCTGGCGGAGCAGTATCCGGCGCTGATGATCGCGGCAGTCGGCGTTCACCCGGAATGCCCGGTGCCGCCCGCGGATTATTTGCAGACGCTGGAGCAGCTTGCAGCCTCGGAAACCGTTCATGCGATCGGGGAGATCGGGCTGGATTACCATTATGAGGGCTATGATAAGGAACAGCAGCAGCGCATTCTGAGAGAGCAGCTTCTGCTTGCAAAAAAGCTGAACCTGCCGGTTATTCTGCACTGCCGCGATGCCACCGGCGATATGATGGGGATTCTGCGGGAATTTGCACCGCTGGACGGCGTGATGCACTGCTTTCCCGGCTCTGCGGAAACCGCGCGGGAGGTGCTGCAAATGGGGCTGTATATCGGCTTCACGGGCGTCATTACCTTTAAGAACGCAAAAAAGCCGCTGGAAGCCCTGCGGAGTATCCCGGCTGACCGCCTGCTGCTGGAAACGGACTGCCCTTATATGGCGCCGGTGCCGTTCCGCGGCAAGCGCTGCGACAGCACCATGCTGACCGAAACCGCTGCTGTCATGGCGCGGGAAAAGGGTGCGACGACAGAAGAAATCTGCCGCATCACAGCGGAGAATGCCGCGAGGCTGTTTCATGCGGAGCATCTGCTCCGGTGAGAAAGCGGAGGTGTACAGATAAAAATTTATAGCATTTGTTGACTGATCCGCGCAAATGCCTCTTGCTTTTTTCGGCAGTTTGTGCTATACTGATAGTACGGCATGAGCCGGTGTGAAATATAACAAGAAAGGATGGGATTTCCGGTGCTTTTTTTGCATGAGTTTGAACGGATCGAGGCGGAAGCGTTTCTGACGCTTGCTTCTGAAATGATCGAGGAGGACGGCGTCGTGACAGCAGAGGAAGACGCACTGCTCAGCGATTATGC
>JAFZBC010000095.1:0-5823 GCA_017561965.1 Oscillospiraceae bacterium | reverse complement strand
TCATCCGCCGAAACCGGCTCGCTGAAGCAGCGGATCATTTTGCCGTCCGCACCGAACGCGTATGCAAATTCACACACGGTATCCTCTGCGGAGAGAATGCCCGCATCGTACATAGCCTGCCGCTCGGATGTACCGCCGCCGTCCACCAGCGTTCTGCCGTCCGTCAGCCGGATCATATAACTGACGTCATTCTGCCCGCTGTAATTCTCAGATTCGACGGAGAGGCTGCCCGCCGTCACGCGGAAATGTTCAGAGGCATAAACCACCGGTGCAGCAGTATCCGGAACGGCGATCTCTGCCGACCATGTCCCTTGCAGGATCGCATCGCTGTTTTCCAGCAGTGCAGCGGTCGTATCAAATGTCCGTCCGTCGAGGTTTTCAGACTGCCACAGCGCCTTCCATTCATCAACGGACATGGAATCGCCGCCGTATTCTGTACGCCACTGATCCTGCGCTGCAACCAGACCGGCCTGAACAGCATTCAGCTGTGCCTGCGTATAGGCATTTTTCAGCTCCACACGAACTGTGGAACCCGCAAGCTCCGGCGCCGCCAGATAATAGGTCAGGTAATACGAATTGCCCGCATCCGCCTTGACAAGCTGCTCGGTTTTGCCGGGGCCGCCTGTGATCAGCGTACCGTCCGCGCGGTAGAAATACGGTATGAACAATGCATCCTCCGGCAGCTCTGTGCCGTTCTGCGGCGTCATTTCCAGCATCAGCATCAGCGTATCGCGGTCGTTATACATGCCGATAGTCGAAATGCGCAGCGCATCGTTGCCCTCAAAGACCGTTGCATCCTCCTGCATAAACGGCGCCATTGCCGCAGGATCCGCCTCTTTCTGATTGGTCAGCGGCAGATTATCTGCATCGGAAATCACAGTTTTGCCGAGGACGTTCCGGAACAGATCCAGTCTGCCGGAAACCGCCGCCGCGGTCACGCCGAATACGGCCACAGCCGCTGCCGCCGCTGCGATCATCACGGGCAGGCGTCTTTTTCTGGTCTGCCGGATCCGCGGCGTTCCGATCTTCTGCATCACACGCTGCTCGATGTTTTCCACATTGCACGGCGTTTCCGTCATTTCCGGAAGCTCGCCGACGCAGCCTTCATACAGATCAAACAGATTGACTTTCATAATAACAGTAACCCCTTTCCTTCAGTTCCGCAAGCAATTTTTTTCTTGCGCGGAACAGTCTTGTTTTTGCAGCCGATTCCGTCAGCTGCATACTTTCCGCGATCTGCGGGAGCCGTTCACAGCAGAAGTAGAACCGCAGCAGAATCTCCCGGTCTGCTGCCGCCATGCTTCCGATCACGGCGCGGACGGTTTCCGAGAGCAGCTTCTGCTCTGTTTCCTCGGCGATATCGTCCCCGCTTGTCAGGGTGATCTCATCAATCGGCACGGTAAAGTGAAGCCGCCGCAGACGGTCAACCGCCTGATTCCTGGCGAGCACTGCAAGATACGGGCGCAATGATCCGTTTTTCAGCTTATCGGCTGTCTGCCAGAGTGTGACAAACACATCGGCCGCGAGTTCTTCCACATCGCTTTCCGAAAAGGAGCCTCTGCCGACGTTCCGGATGATCGTGCTGATATATGCGCTGTATGTTCGTATTATTTCCCGCAGTGCGTTCTCATTCTGATGCTTCAGCTGCCGGATGAGCATTTCTTCCTGCATTCCGTGCACCTCCTTCCTCTGCCCTTATGAACGAATCAGACCGGCAAAAGGTTACATGCAAATGAAAATGATTCTGAAAAAAAGCCGGAGCGGACTGTCCGGCGCTTTCAAAGGGGCATTGCCGTAAAAAAACGGACGCTGATGTTTTGCGTCAGCGTCCGTTCTGTTTTTATGATAGATCTGCCGGATACGCCTTACTTCACCGGAACAAGGCGCTCCTTGCCGCCCATGTACGGGCGCAGGACAGCCGGAACATTGACAGAGCCGTCCGCCTGATAATGGTTCTCCAGCAACGCGATCAGCATTCTCGGCGGTGCAACGACCGTGTTGTTCAGCGTGTGTACGAGGTAGGTGCCGTTCTCGCCCTTGGTGCGGATCTTCAGGCGGCGTGCCTGTGCGTCACCGAGGTTCGAGCAGGAGCAGACCTCAAAATACTTCTTCTGGCGCGGGCTCCATGCCTCAATGTCGCAGGATTTGACCTTGAGGTTTGCGAGGTCGCCCGAGCAGCATTCGAGCTGGCGCACCGGAATCTCCATGCTGCGGAACAGATCCACGGAGAGCTTCCACATCTTGTTGTACCAGTCCATGCTCTCCTCCGGCTTGCAGAGGACGATCATTTCCTGCTTTTCAAACTGGTGGATGCGGTACACGCCGCGCTCCTCCAGACCGTGAGAGCCGATCTCTCTGCGGAAGCACGGCGAATAGGAGGTCAGCGTCAGCGGCAGGCTGCTTTCGTCGATGATCTGGTTGACGAAGCGGCCGATCATGGTGTGCTCCGAGGTGCCGATCATGTAGAGATCCTCGCCCTCGATCTTGTACATCATGGCTTCCATTTCCTCAAAGCTCATGACGCCTTCCACAATGCTTCTGTGCATCATGAACGGCGGAATGACATAGGTGAAGCCGTGGTCGATCATGAAATCTCTTGCATATGCGAGCACTGCCTCATGCAGACGTGCAATGTCGCCGAGCAGATAATAGAAGCCTTCGCCGGCAACGCGGCCTGCGGATTCCTTATCCAGACCGCCCAGACGTGTCATGATGTCTGCGTGATAGGGGATCTCGTAATCCGGCACCTTCGGCTCACCGAAGCGCTCGACCTCAACGTTTTCGCTGTCGTCCTTGCCGATCGGAACGGACGGGTCGATGATCTGCGGAATGGTCTTCATGATCTGGTCAAGGCGGGCGGAAGCCTCCGCGAGAATGGTTTCCTGCTCCTTGACGGTGACAGCATTCTGCTTGACCTGGCGGCCGATTGCCTCAGCCTCCTCGATTTTGCCCTCCTTGCGCAGCTTTGCAGATTCTGCCGAGAGCTTGTTGCGCTGTGCGCGGAGCTCCTCGGAGATGTGCTTTGCCTCCAGCTGCTTTGCATAGAGGTCTGCTGCTTCGTCTACGAGCGGCAGCTTGTCCTCCTGGAACTTTTTGCGGATATTTTCCTTGACCGCATCTTTGTTATTGATGAGAAATTTGATATCGAGCATGGTGATTCTCCTCTTTTACAGAATAGCATTCCGGGCTCTCCGGTTATCCAGTTTATTATATCACAGATTGCGTTATCCGTCAAGAGGCGGGCGGGCAACGCCCGCTGGCATTTCTCTCCGGGTGAATTGACCGATGCGCTCCCATTTTTCTGAGTACATGCCGCTGTTCGCAGCTTCTTTGGCGTAATTGCTCCCTGCCATTTGCGGCGCATCCTCCTGTCCCCCTGGGTTGTCACTCCCGTTTCGTTGGCAGAAGCTATTTTTGTTTTTCAAATGATGCAAAATTGGGAGTCGTATCAAAATCTTTCGGCATCCTCACCTGATCGTTTTGTCCGTGGTTTATTTTGGCTGGGCGCGGGGCGCGAATCCTGAGAGGAAACCACAAGAGAGGGGAGAGATGCGCCGCAAGCGGCTTATTCTCTCCCCTCCCTTAAGGTTTCCTCTCAGACTCTCTTTCCTTATTCCGCCCCTCTCTTGCTCCGCGTTTCATCAGAGTGCCGGGGAGAAGTAGCTTTACAGAAGCCGCGAAGAGCGGCGTGTACTTGGCAAGTGGGGAGAGCATCGCTTTATTTACCCGTAGGGAAATGCCCGCGGGGGCTCCCCGCCCCATTTTGAATCCATCGGAGCTCCTGCTTTACATACAGTCTGCGCAAAGCCGCCGTACAGCGTGATACTGTACGGCGGCTTTGCTTTGATTCGGAGATCATGATGATAAGAAGATAGCGTAATCAGTTCTGCTGCTCTTTTCTGCGGCGGGTAACAACTGCGACACCTGCGCTGAGGATGCAGAGCACGCCTGCGATCAGCGGCAGCGGGCTGTCACCGGTCTTGAGGCTGCCGGTCTTGACCGTGCCGTTTGCATTCACCTTCACGGTGCTTGCAGGATCGGTGGTCTGTGCAGGAGCAGCGGTGGTCTGAGCGATTGCAGCTGCGGTTTCAGCGGGTGCGGAGGTCATGGCAGCTTCGGTCGTCTGTGCGGCAGAGGTGACGGCTTCGGCAGTTGTTGTTGCAGCTGCTGCGGTCGTTGCCGCCGGAGCGGTGGTCACTGCGGTGTCTGCCGGGACAGCGCGCTTTTCGGTGCGCTGGAAGCCTTCCAGTGCGAATTCAACGGTATAGCCGTTCTCAACGGCAGTTTTCTTGACTGCATCATCACCGAGGACTGCAATGCGCTTCAGTGTGCCGTTTGCATCGCTGACATTGCAGATAAAGGTGCCGTCCGTGCCGAAAACATCGTTCGGATAGTTGCCGACGGGATAGTAGATCTGCGTGGTGCAGAGGAAAACGTCATACGCAGTGATGCTGCCGTCATTGTCCGCATCATAGACATTGACCTTTGCGTTCAGATCCGATGCAAGGTGATCCGTGCGGACGAGCACCTGAACCTGACAGACCTTCTGTGCGTCCATGACATGGAATGTGAAGGTGGGCTGATAGTTCGGCTGCTTGGCTGCGTCAAAATTGCCGGTAATATCGAAATCGCCTGCCTGCGAGAGCGTCAGCGTCGCCTTGCCGTCCTGACCGGTTTTAATGCCGGTGCCCTTGCCGTTCTGCATGAGCTCGATGCCTGCGACCGGCGTCGGCTGTATTTTGGCCGGATCGTAGTAGGATGCATAGAAGGTGACGGCCGTGCCGGTCGGAACCTTTTCAAAGAGGCTCCAGCCGATCTCCGGCGATTCCACGGTCAGATCGTAATGTGCAGCATCCAGTGCGATCGCATAGCAGTGAACGGTATCTCCGTCCTCAACAGTCTGGCTGTACTTCGGTGCCGCCTTGCCTGCTTCGTATTCCTTCGGATTGTCCACGCGGAGCTTGCCGTTCTGATCCCTGACCTCTGTAATAAAGGAACCGCGTCTGCCCCAGATATAACCGGAGCCCAGTCCGGCAGCCGCGCCGCCCGGATAATCCAGCTCGTGCGCCATTTTCAGCACTTCATCGGTCGTGATTTTGCCGTCATCGTTCAGGTCGCCGACGCCGACCATAGCGGAATATACACGTTCTGTGCCCAGATCAATTTCGGTTTTCACCATTGCTCTGACGTCATCGTCACTGCACGCGGAAGCGGAAATCGGGGCTGCCTGCATCATCATAGCAGCGATTGCTGCGAAAATCATTGTCTTTTTCATGGTTCATTCTCCTATCAGCTTATCATCATTTGAATTTGATTTTTTTGTGCGGGCGGCTTCTGCAGAGCGCGCCGTGCAGGCTTGCAAGCGAATTGATTTTTGTTTTGGGGGCTTCTCATTTGCCCCTTCACTCATTACGACAGAAGTCCGGGCCGGTTGGTCACAACTTTTTTGAAAAAATTTTTTGAGGCAGAATTTTTTCTTGCATTTGCCGGAAATCAATGCTATACTGAATACAGAAATGACTCGCTGAAAAATATTTTTCGGGAGGACTGTAAGATTCTTTCCGGAATCCTGTACTGATAGATAAGAGGCAAACACGAAGGGCGGTGATTGCTGTGGATGACGAACGGATCATCTCACTGTTTTATAACAGGGATGAGCAGGCGCTGAAAGAAACGGATACCCGTTACGGAGCGCTCTGCCGGTCTGTTGCACGCAATATTCTGGGGAGCAGTGAGGATGCGGAGGAATGCGTCAGCGACGCCCTGCTGAGCGCATGGAACGCGATCCCGCCGGCAAAGCCGCGCAATTACTGCGCATACCTG
>JAFZBC010000094.1:0-1775 GCA_017561965.1 Oscillospiraceae bacterium | reverse complement strand
GTGCCGCTGCTGCCGCCGGAGCTGCTGCTGCGGGTGCTGCACCTGCGCCGAGCTCCTCCACAACAACATCATACTGCTTATTATTTACGGTAACACGAAACTGCTTACCCATGAGAGTATCCTCCTAAATGATATGTAATGCATCGCGCACGGGTGCTTTCCCTGCGCTGATCTTTCACTTAAAACGGGATGTTGCTGTGCTTCTTCGGCATGTTGGAAACGCGCTTGCCCTCCAGCATATCGAGTGCGGCGGAAACAGCCTGACGGGTTTCTGCCGGTGCGATCACGGCATCAATGACGCCGAGCTGTGCAGCCTTTTCCGCAGAAGCAAGGGTATCGGTATATTCCTTTGCGAGCTCCCTGCGCTTTGCGTTTGCATCCGCGGCACCCTTGAGCTTATCATGCCACAGGAACTCAACCGCTGCTTCCGGTCTGAGCGGAGCGATTGCAGCGCTGTTCCATGCGATGACATAGTCGCTGCCTGCACCGCGTCCCGCAATGGCGGAGAACGCTGCGCCGCATGCTTCACCGGCGATCAGCGCGATCTTGACAGTTGTCGCCTCGGCATACGCGCCGCAGAGCTGCGTCATGGCACGGAGCGAGCCGTTTCTTGCAGCATCGGTATCCGCCGCAAATCCGACCGTATCCACAACGGTCAGCACCGGAATGGAGAATGCATCGCAGGTGCGGACAAAGCGTGCCATCTTGGCGGAATCGTCCGCAGTGAGAGCCTCCGTGCTCCGGCAGGTGGAGATGATGCCGACAGCCTGTCCGCGCACCGTTGCAAGTGCCGTACCGACCGATGCGCCGTATGCTTCATACAGCGGGAGCAGGGAGCCTGCATCGGCAATGCCGCTGAACAGCGAATCCTTGCTGCAAACAGCCTCCGGCTCTGCAAATTCCGTGATCGGCGCACCGACCAGATTGTTTGCCGGGAGATAACGCAGCAGCGTTTTGGTCTGCTCCATGACAGCCGCATCATCCTTGCAGACGGCTGCGGCAAGACCGGCCTTTGCAGCCGTTTCCGGCTTTGCGGCATCGGTGCCGAACGGCGGAGTCAGGTACAGCTCTGCACTTTCGGTTGCGAGGACGAAATCCGCCTCTGCCGCGAGCAGCGCCGCACTGCCTGCGCAGACGCCCGCGATCACGGAGATCTGCGGAACAACGCCGGACAGCTTTGCGGAAGCCGCGATCAGCTTGCCGTAGGCGGTCAGGGAATCGGCGGTGCCGTCCACATAAACGCCGTTGGAATCATAGATGCCGACGACCGGCGTACCGGTTTTTGCAGCGAGGGAATACAGCCGCTTGATCTTTCCGGCTGTTGCTTTGCCCATGACACCGCTGTTGACATCGGGCGCCTGTGCGAATGCACAGACAGCCTGCCCCTCAACATAGCCGTGGGCACAGACAACCGCTGCCTGTTCCTCGTTTTCCAGCCGAAGCCCGTCCAGCTCCGTGAACGTGCCGCCGTCAAACAGAAGTGCAAGACGCTCTCTTGCAATAGTTCCGAGTTTTTCCATATAATCTGTACGCATCCTTTCGTGGTTCCGTAGTCAGTCCATACTGGAATCCATACGAATTTATTATACCATATCCATACAAAAAAAGCAAGCCCGAAAATCCCGCGCAGTGCAGCAGGATTTTCGGTGATGATGCACGGAACAGCACGCACGGCAGGCCGGATTTTCCGCAATATGTTGAAAAAGCAGCGCGGTTTCGCAATAAATGCGGACGGCGGAGGCGGTCTGCGGAGAACACGCCGGAAAAAACCGGGC
>JAFZBC010000093.1:0-2301 GCA_017561965.1 Oscillospiraceae bacterium | reverse complement strand
TTGCATACGGCAGCCCGATCTCACTGTCAGAGGAGGGCTGCCGTCTTTATTTCGGAGGATGTTATATGATCAAACTGGCGGTTTACGGCAAGGGCGGGATCGGCAAATCGACGATCTCTGCCAATCTATCCGCAGTATTTGCAAAAAAAGGATACCGCGTCATGCAGATCGGCTGCGACCCGAAGGCGGATTCCACCGCGCTGCTGCATCACGGCACGCGCATCCGGACGGTACTGGAGCTGGAGCGCACGGCGGGAAGCAAAATCACGCTGTCCGATCTGATCACGGAAACGGAAAGCGGCGTCATCTGTGTGGAGGCGGGCGGCCCCGTGCCGGGTGTCGGCTGCGCGGGCAGAGGCATCATCAATGCGCTGGAAACGCTGAAAAAGCTCGGCGCTTACGAGGTCTGCAAGCCGGATATCGTGATCTACGACGTCCTCGGCGACGTGGTCTGCGGCGGCTTCTCCATGCCGATGCGCAAGGGCTACGCCGACCGCGTGTTCGTTGTGACCTCAGGTGAGAAAATGGCGCGATACGCCGCAGCGAATATCTGCATGGCGGTGCAGAATTTTCAGGGCAGAGGGTATGCCTCGCTGGGCGGCCTGATCCTCAACCGGCGCAATGTCGCGGGCGAGGATGAAGCCGTATCGGAGCTTGCAGCGGATTTTGACACGCGCATCATCGGTGCGATCGACCGCTGTCCGGAGATCCAGCAGGCGGACGACATGGGCGTGCCGTTTGTGAACGAATTTCCGCAGTGCCCGGCCGTTTCGCAGCTGCATCAGCTGGCGGACGCCGTCCTTGCGGAATGCGGAGGCATCTGATATGCAGCAGGAACTGAAAAAACCGCCATTTGTCCGCATCGGGGACGCTGACGCGGAATGCCTGTTCCCGAGCGGCCTGGAATATAATCCGCCTGCCCGCGGCATGTGGAACATCGTGCAGATGGGCATGCTGATTCCCGGCGCGCATCAGGTGTATTGCTGTGCGCAGGGCTGTCTGCGCGGCGTGGTCATGACCGCCGCCGAGATGAACGCGATCGACCGCCTGAGCTGGATCTCCCTGACCGAGGAGGACATGTTCAACGGCACGCTGGAGCAGAGCATCACGGACGGCGTATCTGAGATCGTGGAACAGCTGGAACCGCACCCGCCGGTCGTGCTGCTGTTTCTGAGCTGTATGCACCTGTTTGCGGGCTGTGATTTTGACGCGGTCATCTCCGATCTGTCCGCGGCATTTCCGGATATTGTCTTTGTCGATTGCTATATGACGCCGACCATGCGCGAATCCGTGCCGCCGGTCGTGCAGACCTGCCGCCAGATGTACACGCCGCTCAGACCGCTGCCGAAGGATCCGAAGGCGGTCGGGCTGGTCGGGCATGACAGGCCGACCGATGAAAACTCCGAACTGATGCGGATGCTCCGCGGGGCGGGCTTTTCCGTGCGCGATCTGACGCTGTGCAGAACCTATGACGAATATTTGCAGCTTGCGGATGCATCGCTGAATCTCACGTATATCCCGACGGCGCTGTCCGCGGGCGAGCTGCTCCGCGAGCGTTTTGACACCCCGCTGCTGTATCTGCCGAACTGTTTTGATACGAATGGCATTCTGGACAATTACCGCCGCCTCAGCGAAGCGCTCGGCATATCCTGCCCGGATTTCACAGCGGAGATGCAGGCCGCGGAGCAGGCGCTCGACGACCTGAAACAGGAGATCGGGGAGATTGCCGTTGCGGTCGATTACACCGCCGTGACACGCCCGTTTTCTCTGGCAGAACTGTTTTTGCAGCACGGCATCAACGTGAAGTACATCGTTGCGGATACTGTCGGAGAGGATGCAGAAGCCTTTTTGCGGCTGAAACAGTCGCATCCGGCGCTGCGGATCTACGCGCCCGCCAATGTCAATATGCTGCATCAGCACGCGCATCCTGCGGAGCCGGTGCTGGCCGTCGGGCAGAAGGCGGCGTACTACTTTGCGACCGATCATTTTGTCGATCTGATCCTGAACGGCGGCTATTACGGCTTTACGGGCATCCGGAACATTGCGGCGCTGACCGCAGAAGCTTACCGCACGCCGAAAGACCGCCGCACTGTGCTGCGGCACAAGGGCTACGGCTGCGCGTCCTGCCTGCTGTGAGAGGGGGAGCAACATGAAACATGCAGCAAGAATCATTCCCTGCTATGCGGCAGACAGCTCCGGCGCGTGCTCCGCGCTCTATGAGCTGGGCGGCATGACGGTCGTGCATGACGCCTCCGGCTGCAACTCGACCTACGCGACCTTTGACGAGCCGCGCTGGTGGGA
>JAFZBC010000092.1:0-4213 GCA_017561965.1 Oscillospiraceae bacterium | reverse complement strand
GCGCATACGGTGTTTGCGCAGTCGCAGTGCCTGTCCGCGGATGTGACCGCAGCATTTGATCCGACCTTTGCGGATGTGAACGACCGCAAGAACTGCGCGTTCGTGAATTACGGCGTCTGTATGATGAAGTATACGGGTGCGCGCGGCAAGATCGGCTCCTCGGATGCGTCAGCAGAATTCATCGGGAAGATGCGTGCGCTGTTTGACGGCGCAGGCGTGATCTGGCAGACCGGCGAGCTCGGCAAGGTGGACATCGGCGGCGGCGGCACGGTCGCGGCATATCTGGCAAACCTGAATATTGATACGGTCGATGTCGGCGTCCCTGTGCTGTCCATGCACGCGCCGATGGAGGTCGTCAGCAAGATTGACGTGTATATGTGCTATGAGGCGATCAGGACATTCAACCGTTCCTGACCGTTCAGAGGGTGTACGCCTGCCCGCTGTGAAGCGCGGAACAGTGTATCCGGGGCGCATCAGGCGGCATGATTTCCGTTCTTTTGCAGGATGCTGCAATGCGGCGAACGCAGGCTGAATTTCGCACAGATAACAGAACACTGTCCGGTTTGTCCAGACCGGGCAGTGTTTTTTTGCGTGTGGCTGCTTTGCCGGATCGCCGGTTTGCAGAAAATGAGGTGTCAGGCCGCTGCCTGAATCTGCCGGATCAGCTCCTCCGCCGTCCGGTTCAGGAATGCCGTGTCCAGCGCACGGATATAATGTGCCTCCAGCTCGTCATGGATGCGCAGTGCCTCTGAAAGCAGCGCTGCCGTCTGCGATGCGGCTGCCTGCTCCGTCCGGATACAGAACCGCAGGAGCGTCCGCTGTGTCCGCAGTTCCGTGCCGTAAAAACGCTGCATACGTACCGTGCTGATGGGTGTCTGCCCGATGCTGTCCGGCAGCGCGTATGCAGCCGCGACGGCCAGCGAGAGCGCAGGGAGCACCAGCAGCTCCGGCGCACGGTCTTTCCGCGTCAGCGAGCGCGTGATTTCTGCTTTCAGTCCGCGGGCAGCGGCCTCTTCCGAGAGCGCTGTCAGCAGCTGAGCAGCCGCCGTATGCGCAGGATCGTCCAGCAGCATCAGATCACAGTTTTCCGGCAGATAGCACACCTGACCCGCAGGCGTCAGTGCGATGCGCTGCCGTTCAAGGATTTCGCCTTTTCCCGTGCCCCGCGGCAGAATGCGTGCCGCGAGCCTTGCCGCATACTGCGTCAGCTTTTCACGCAGGAGCGCCCGTTCCCCGATCTCCGCGATCTGCTCCTCCATGGCGGCGATGCCCGCAAGTCCCTTGCGCGCCTGTACATGCGCCGCCTGATTTGCCGCATAGAGCATACGCACTGCCTCTGCGGATTCATGCAGGGATGCGCGTTCAAGCCCCGCGCCGAGATCCGTGACTGTGCCTGTCACATGGGGCAGCGCCGGGTCTGCCGCATGGGGCGCGGTCGCATCCGCAATGAACACGCCGCGGTTTTCCAGCACGACCGCATCCAGCGACTGCGGATCCGACGCGCAGTGATAACAGGAAACGTCCTCTCCGGCAAAAGCCGCAGCGATCCGCTTCATCAGCGTGGATTTGCCCGTTCCGGGGCCGCCTTTCAGGTAATAGCCGAAGCAGTGCCTGTGCGCTGCATAAAATGATGTGACAAAGCCATCGGGCGATGCTCCGCCCAGAAAATATGTATTGCTCATGGTATCCTCCCGGTTCCGGCCTGCGCCGTTTGCCTTATCCTATGCAGCAGCGCCGGTTTGGTGACAGTTTCTTATGGAACGGGGAGAATGCGCGGGTTTTACTTTTTTCGCATATGCTTGCCGGATGCTCTTGACATTTTCTGCGGAATCGACTATAATAATTCAGTGTTTAGATTATGTTTCGGAGGTGGAGTATGCATATGAACGGCAGTATGCGAATGCTGACGGCGATTTCCTGTATGCTGACGGCGCTCTGCCTGAGCGGCTGTTCCCGCGATGCGTCCTTGCAGACGCCTCCCGTGACAACACCTGCCCTTACGACCGTCACAACCGCGGCTACGCAGACAGCGCCCATGGTTACCACGACGTCTGTGCGCCCTGTTCAGCCGCTTTCGCGTCCGGTGGTGCTTGACGAAGAGGGGCGTCATCTGATTCAGAAGGTTCCGCATTATACGCAGTTTGCGGATTATTATACCGCCTGTGAAACGCTGGCGGGGGTATCTCTGCTGCGGTATTACGGCATTGACATGACGCCGGATCGCTTTCTGGACGGCTTTCTCCCGGTGGCGGATAATCCGGGCATGGGGGCTGACGGCAAAATGTACGGCGAGAGCCCGTGGCTGTATTTCATCGGCGATCCGAGGAGCATGGACGGCTTCGGCTGTTACAGCGGCGCACTGGTGCGCGGCATCAACAAGATCACCAAGGGACTTGCAAAGGGACTCCGCGGGCAGCCGCTGGAAAAGCTCTGTGAGCAATATATTGATAAAGGGCAGCCGGTTGTGATCTGGGCGACGATGTACATGGAGTATCCGCAGGAGGCGATGAGCTGGTATCTGTCAGACGGGCAGCTTTTCACGTTCATGGTTCCGGAGCACGCGCTGGTGCTGATCGGGTATGACGACGACTGCTATTATTTCAGCGATTCGCTGCAATATGAGGACGTGGTCGGCTATGACAGGGACATGACAGAAACGGCATACAACATGCTGCAAATGCAGGCTGTGGTGATAGATCAGCAGGTGCTCGGGGATGTGCCGGATTTCTGGCGCAAACCGGCGGATCTGCTTTATGAGGAAACAGAGGCGCAGGAGGTTTACGAGGAGCCGTGGTATGACTGGGAATACTGGTAAACCGGTGCGCAGCCGGCTCTTATCGCAGGGGCGGCACATTCCGTGCGTGCGGTTATCCGCGCATGATATTCCATTACAGAGATGAGGAGGGATCACAATGGCACTGCCGAAGGATCCGTTTATCCTGTTCAGTTATGTGAACACGCAGCTGCGGGACAACGGTGTGACGCTTTCTGAATTCTGCGCGCAGCAGGGAATCAGGGAAGAAGAACTGAAATCGCAGCTTGCTGCGGCGGGCTTCCGCTACGATGAAGCAAACAGACGGTTTCGCTGAAGGATCAGCAAAAGCGAGAATATGCAAAAACAGTCGGCATCCGGTGATTTGCTGACTGTTTTGTTTTTTTCTGCCGGACAGTTGCATTTTATTGCGATTTATGGTATAATACCGGTAGTACGGTGGCCGGATTTGTCCGGCTCTGCTGATTGCCGCAGGGAGGTGCGCATGAAACTGCCGGAACAACTGGAAACGCTGCTGAACGGTCAGCCTTTTACCGAGGAAACCGCGGGGCTTTCTGCTGCGACTGTCCGGATCTATCCCGACAGCGTCCTCAAAGCTGAGCCCGTTTCACAAAAGGCTGCGGATCATGTCCGGATGCTGCGATGGATGCACGCAAAGCTGCCCGTGCCGGATGTGCTCTGCTGTGAATCCGACGCGGAAACGCAGTATCTGCTGATGTCCCGGATTCAGGGGGAACGCGCCTGTGCGCCGCGCTATATGGAACAGCCGGAGCTTCAGGTCAGGCTGCTTGCAGAGGCGCTGCAAATGCTCTGGAATACCGATGCGGTGGACTGCCCGCTCGTGTATACGCTGGACGATATGCTTGCGCGCGCCGAAAAACGCGTCACACAGTTTCAGGTCGATACCAGTGACCCGGATATTTACGGTGAGGACGGCTTTTACAGCCCGGCCAAGCTGCTGCAATGGCTCAGGGTACATCGTCCGGAGCCGGATCCTGCGCTGTCGCACGGGGACTTCTGCCTGCCGAATCTGCTGTTTTCCGGGGATTCCCTTGCGGGTATGATTGATCTGGGGGATGCGTGCGTCTTTGACCGCTGGTACGATATCGCACTCTGCTGGCAGAGCATGTACCGCAATTTCAACGGCTATTACGGCGGCGCCGTTTACAGCGGCTGGGATCCGCTGCGTCTGTTCCGTGCGCTCGGTATGGAGCCGGACTGGGACAGAATCCGGTTTTACATTCTGCTGGATTCTCTTTTCTGAATACACAAAACCCGCAGACAGCGTTCACTGCCTGCGGGTTTGTTTTTATACTCTTGCTCAGAATGCCTGGTCGAGATCGACGTACTGCACCTGACCGAACACGGCATCGCCGTTGCGGTTCGTCAGATCCTTGAGCGACGAAATGATCGAGGCGTTGATATTCTCGGACTTCTTTG
>JAFZBC010000091.1:0-5210 GCA_017561965.1 Oscillospiraceae bacterium | reverse complement strand
GTCGCGCGCTACATCATGGAGCAGATTGCGGAGGACGTCCCGAGATGACGCCCGCCGACCTCTCCTGCGACGAGATCCTGATGTTCCTGAATACGCCGGAACCGGGCGGGCATCTTTCGGACATGCTGGACGAATGCACCGCCGCGCTCTGCAAGGCCGCGCAGCCGCGCACGATCTACCGTGTGCTGCCGGTCGAACATATGGAAAACGGCGTCACGCTCGGCGGACTGCCCCTGCAAGGAGCGGACATTGCGCTGCACCTGACCGGATGCACAGAAGCCGTACTGCTTGCCGCAACGCTCTCAGCGCCGGTTGACGCGCTGATCCGCCGCGCAGAGGTCACGGATATGACGAGAGCAGTCATGCTCGATGCAGTCGCGGGTGCGGCCGTCGAGCACATCTGCAATAAGCTGGAAGCGGAAATCAGGGCGAAGTATCCGTATCCGTATTATACGGCGCGGTTTTCCGCCGGTTACGGCGATTTTCCGATCACCCAGCAGGGCGACCTCGTCAAGCTGCTGGACGCGCCCCGCAGGATCGGGCTGACGGTCACGCCCGCACAGACATTGCTGCCGCTGAAATCGGTGACGGCGGTCATGGGCATGTCGCAGCAGCCGGTCAAAGATGCGCGGCGCTTCTGCTGCGGCAATTCATGCGCGGAATGCCCGTATCATGAGGACTGCCCGCGGGCAAAGCTCTGAACAGAGAAAAACGCGCAGAAACATATCATACAAAGAGGTTATCACATGGCACTGTTTCAAAAGAAAATGCCGCATACGGTCAAAGAGGGCACTGTGCAGGAGCACCTTGCCGTCATGCGCGCCAATTACCGGGACGTCCCGCTCAGATCCAAGACGCTCCCGCAGCCGCTGTGGCTCCGTCTGCACAAAAACGACGGGCTGCACATCATCTACCGCGACAAGGATCTGCTGCTCAGCGAGGGGCGGATCGTCTATGCATATCTCGTGCAGGCAAATGCGATGCTGTTTGAGGAAAAAAACACGCTCGATCTGCCGCTGAATCTCCTGTACTCCATGCATCCCATTGCAGAGGCGTACCCGCAATTTCTCATGGCAATCGGCCGGGAGCTGTTCGCTTACAAGAACATCCCGGAGGAGGACACCCCCGAAGAATACCGCGAAATGGCGCGGATCCTCGCCGCAGAAACCGACCGCTCCGCCGTTGATTTCACAATCAGCATGCCGGATCCCGCGCACGAGGGACAGATGCTTGAAAATGTTGACATGCATTTCTGCTCTGCGATTGCATTCCACAAGGATCTGCCCGGTTCGCATCTGAGCGGCTGCTCGTTCCTGCCCGTGCTGGCCGCACCGGAGAAAACCTCCGCTGTCCTGATCCTGCCGAAGGAATACTGGACGGCGCCGTATTATCAGCTGTAATTCTGCATTTCAGCCAACAGGAGCCAACATGGAAGAAATCATTATGCGCCCGGTCGGATATGTCCGGAATCACGTACAGGAGAAAAAGGATACCGCATGGGGTGCGGATATCTCCGTCATTGCGCTGGAGGATGCTTATGCATCCGGGCTGAACGGTCTTGCGGATTTCTCCCATGCGGTCATTCTGTTTTATCTGGATCAGGCTGAATTCGATCCGGAAAAGCATCTGCTGCGGAGGCCGCAGAACCGTGACGATATGCCGGAAATCGGCATTTTCTCGCAGCGGTGCAAAGACCGTCCGAATCGGATCGGCATGACTGCCGTTGAGATCGTTTCCGTTTCGGAGCGTATGCTCACGGTAAAAGGTCTTGATGCCGTCGACGGCACGCCCGTTCTCGATATCAAGCCTTATTTTCCCGCCTATGACAAAAGAGATGCGGCAGTTCCGGAATGGACAGAACGCCTGATGTCGCATTACTTTTGAGATGATCACTGCTGACAGCCTGATGTGCCTGTGGAGGGCCTGAGATTATGGATTTTCGCACACTGTTACTCAATGAATTTGTCTTTCTGGACGGCGGCATGGGCACCATGCTGCACTTAGCGCCCGGCGAGTTGCCGGAGCGGCTGAATCTCACCGAGCCGGAGCGCGTCGCAGCCGTCCACAAGGCATACGCCGACGCAGGCTCCCAGATCGTATACTCGAACACGTTCGGCGCAAACCCGCTGAAGCTGGCAGGCACGGGCGTGGACGCCGCTGAGAGCATCAAGGCTGCTGTGCAGCTTGCAAGGCGGGCGGTCGGAGAGGGCGTCTGCATCGCGCTGGACGTCGGCCCGACAGGTCAGCTGCTCCCCCCTGCCGGTCAGATGACCTTTGAGGCTGCCTACGACTCCTTCTGCGTGATGTGCAGAGCCGGTGCCGAAGCGGGCGCCGACCTCATCGTCATTGAAACGATGAGCGACCTGCTGGAAACCAAGGCCGCGCTGCTCGCCGCAAAGGAAACGACCGATCTGCCCGTGCTCGTGACGATGACCTTCACGGAAAACGGCAGAACCTTCACCGGCTGCCCGATCTCTGCGGCGGCTATGACGCTGGAGGGGCTCGGCGCTGCGGCCATCGGCATCAACTGCTCGCTCGGCCCGCGGGAGATTCTGCCGATGATGCAGGAAATGGCAAAGTGGACGAATCTGCCGCTGATCGCCAAGCCGAACGCCGGTCTGCCCGATCCGGTCACGGGAGAATACTTCCTGACGCCGGAGGATTTTGCGGATTTCATGCCCCAGTTCGCGGACTGCGGCGTGCAGTTCTTCGGCGGCTGCTGCGGCTCCACGCCTGCGTTTATCGCGGCGGTACGCAGAAAGCTGGAGGGCATCCGCCGCGGACGCCGTGCAGGTCAGCGGCCTGCTGCGGTCTGCTCCGGCACGCGCACCGTCCTGCTGGATATGCCGCGCGTCATCGGTGAACGCATCAACCCGACCGGCAAAAAGCGCATGAAGCAGGCGCTGCTGGACGGCGATATGGACTATCTGCGCGGTGAGGCCATCACGCAGACAGAGGCCGGTGCGGATATTCTGGACGTCAATGTCGGCACGCCGGGCATTGATGAAGCCGCCGTGCTGCCGATGGCGGTACAGGCCATCATGGAGGTCACGGATCTCCCCTTACAGCTCGATTCCTCGGATCCCGCCGCACTCGAAGCTGCGCTCCGGATCTACCCCGGCAAGCCGATCGTCAACTCCGTCAACGGCAAGGCAGAGTCCCTGAAAACGGTGCTGCCGCTCGTGAAGCATTACGGCGCAGCGATCGTCGGCCTGACGCTCGACGAAAACGGCATCCCGCAGTCCGCCGCGGAGCGCTTTCTGATCGGCAAACGGATCCTTGACCATGCAATGCGGCTCGGGATCCCGAAGGAGAACGTGTTCCTCGACTGTCTGACGCTGACCGCCTCGACCGGCGAAAGCGGTCCCTCGGAAACCCTGACCGCCGTGCGCCGCGTTCACGATGAGCTCGGCTTGCAGACGGTGCTCGGCGTTTCCAACATCAGCTTCGGTCTGCCGAACCGGCCGCTCATCAACCGCAGCTTTCTCTGCATGGCGATGACAAACGGCCTGACGCTGCCGATCATGAACCCGATGGCAGAGGGCATGATGGATACCGTCCGCGCCTACCGGATGCTCGCGGGCTTTGACAAAAACTGCGAATACTTCATCGCCGCATATCAGGATGCAGGGGCACCGGCAGCGGCTGCACCCGCAAAGAACAATGAGAATCTGACGCTGGAGGGCGCGGTCATTCACGGGCTCCGGCAGGATGCGGCGCGTCTGACGCAGGCTGCGCTGGAGATGCACGCACCGCTTGCGGTTGTCAATGATATGCTGATCCCGGCACTGGACGCCGTCGGCGCGGATTATGAGAGCGGCAAGGTCTTTCTGCCGCAGCTGATCCAGGCCGCGACCGCCGCACAGAGCGCATTCGGCGTCATCAAGCAGCACATGCTCTCGCAGGAGGGCGGCGAGCACGCCGAAAAGGGCAAAATCATCGTTGCAACCGTGCAGGGTGACGTCCACGACATCGGCAAGAACATTGTCCGGCTGCTGCTCGAAAATTACGGCTATGACGTCATCGACCTCGGCAAGGATGTCCCGCCGCAGAAGATCGTCGATGCCGCAATCAGCAATCAGGTCCGGCTGGTCGGACTTTCCGCGCTGATGACCACAACGGTCGGCGCGATGGAGGAAACGATCAAGCTGCTGCATCAGCAGTATCCGGAATGCAGAACGGTCGTCGGCGGCGCGGTGCTGACCGGCGATTACGCCGAGCAGATCGGCGCGGACTGCTATGCCAAGGACGCGAAAGCAACCGTCGATTACGCAAAGACCGTGTTCGGAGAATAATATGTTTGAACGTGTAAAGGAACAGACACTGGAAGTACGGAACGGGAAAATGCTCTGCATCTCGTTCGGAAAAGGCGCGCGCCCGCTGGTTTCCATCCCGGGGCTCCGCCTGACCGAAATGAAGGGAACGGGCGCGTTCGCGGCGCTGTATTACAAGATATTCGCGGCGGATTACACCGTATATCTGTTTGACCGGAAGGATCCGCTGCCGGAGCCCTGCACGATCCGCGAAATGGCGGAGGATGTCGCTGCGGCAATGGAACAGCTCGGCCTGCGGGATGCAGACGTCATCGGCGTTTCGCAGGGCGGCATGATCGCGCAGGAGCTTGCGATCAATCATCCGGCGCTTGTCCGGAAGCTGGCACTCGGCGTCACGCTGAGCCGCCCGAATGACACCGTCAGATCTGCGGTATCAGGCTGGATCGCCATGGCAGAGCGCGGCGAAACGGATGCCGTGATCCGCGATTATGCAGAGCGTGCAAGCTCGGAGAAAATGCTGCGCCGTAACAAAGCGTTCCTGCCGCTTGCGATGAAGCTGCAAAAAATGCTCCCGCCGGAACGCTTTCTCCCGCTGGCGGAGGCATGCCTCAGCTGCAATACCTATGACCGGCTCACGCAGATCCGGTGTCCGGTGCTGGTTCTGGGCGGCGCGCAGGACAAGGTCGTTTCCGGCGAGGCTTCGCTGGAAATCGCGGAAAAGCTTGGCTGCGAATACCATATCTACCCCGACCAGAGCCACGAGGCCTACAACGAGGCAAAGGATTTCAACCAGCGGATCTTCGACTTCTTCCGCTGACACAGAATACAAAAAAGCCTGAGAACATCGCGGTCTCAGGCTCAACTTATCGATAAAGTTCCGTTTTCAGGGGACGTCCTCTATCGCAGGGCGTCCCCTCTTGCCGCTTTGCGGCAATT
>JAFZBC010000090.1:0-2148 GCA_017561965.1 Oscillospiraceae bacterium | reverse complement strand
GATATTGCCGCCACAATCCGGTGCCTGGAGGCGCTGGGAGCGGTCTTTGAAGCGCATCCGTCCGGGCTTTCCGTGAATCCGATCAGGCGGCAGCCCAGCGCGCATCTCAACTGCGGCGAAAGCGGATCCACGCTGCGGTTCCTTCTGCCCGTCGCCATGACAGTCTGCAGCGACGTTTCCGTAACCGGCTCGGGACGCCTTCCGGAGCGTCCCATCGGTACGCTTGTGCATGCAATGTCCGCTCACGGCGTACATTTTTCTCAGGATCATCTGCCGCTGCGTGCGACCGGCACACTGACCGGCGGCGTCTATGAAATCGAAGGCAACATCAGCTCGCAGTTTCTCAGCGGCTTGCTGATGGCGCTTTCTTTCCTTGATACAGACAGCGAAATTCGTCTGACTACCCCGCTGCAATCCTCCAAATATGTTGACATGACGCTCGATACACTGCGGATATTCGGTGCGCAGATTGAAACCGAAACGGAAAACGGCCTGCTTCGGTATCGAAAAAAAAGCAAGCAGATACATCATATTCAGGACCCTCTCCCGGTTGATGCAGATTGGTCGAACGCTGCATTCTGGCTGACAGCCGGTGCCATTCAGCCATCCGGTACTGTCCGGGTAAGCGGACTCAATCCGGATTCCGTGCAAGGGGATAAGGAAATCGCAGGGATCCTCAGCCGTACCGGCGCGAATCTTACGATGACGGACAAATCCGGCAGCTGCGGCGGATCGGAAACGGCTGTTTCATGTGGAACACTTGACGAATTTAACGTATCTATGGAAGAAATTCCCGATCTGCTGCCGATCCTGGCGGTTCGTGCAGCGGTCGGAAACGGCATCTGCCGCTTTACAAATGCCGAACGGCTCCGGCTGAAGGAATCCGACAGGCTGACCGCGACTGCGGAACTGATCCGCGCGCTCGGTGGCAACGTGGATGAACTGGCAGACGGACTGACCGTGTACGGCGGACAGCTGACCGGGGGTACGGTTGACGGAAAAAACGATCACCGGCTTGTCATGGCGGCAGCAATTGCTGCTTTGCGCTGCGAGAACCCGGTCACGATTCTCGGCGCAGAAGCCGTCAACAAATCGTATCCCGGCTTTTTTGACGATTATAAGGCGCTCGGCGGTCTGGTTCAGACTGTTGACTGAGCGCATAAAACCATAACCAAATTGCGAAAGGAGAACGCTTATGGCATCCAGCTTTGGAGAACGCCTGCGTGTTTCGATCTACGGTGAATCCCACGGAAACGGCATCGGTGCGGTCATCGAGGGTCTGCCTGCGGGAGAGGCGGTCGATCCGGATCAGCTGATGCGCTTTATGGAGCGTCGGCAGGGCGGGCGGAACGCGCTGTCTACGGCACGCAAGGAGCCTGATGTTCCGGAGTTCGTGAGCGGCATTTTCAATCACCGGACGACCGGTTTTCCGGTTTGCATCCGCATTGCGAACACGAATACACGCTCCGGAGATTACAGCAATCTTGCTCTGAAACCGCGGCCGTCCCATGCAGATTATCCCGCGTATGTGAAGTGGCACGGTGCCGCCGATATGCGCGGCGGCGGCCATTTTTCCGGGCGTCTGACAGCGCCGCTTTGTGCCGCGGGCGGCATTGCACTGCAAATCCTCGAACGGCACAATATTTTCGTAGGTGCGCACCTTTCGTCAATCGGTGTGATTCACGATGATCCGTTTCCGATGCTGCCGGACAGCGCACTGTTTTCCGAAATT
Organism: Oscillospiraceae bacterium; assembly: GCA_017561965.1. Classification (GTDB taxonomy): domain Bacteria; phylum Bacillota; class Clostridia; order Oscillospirales; family Ruminococcaceae; genus Firm-04. The sequence goes on along the minus strand of JAFZBC010000090.1, from coordinate 416 downwards.
GCCGCGAAAGCATTTCCGGTGATTTCTGATGAAACCGGCGTCCGGATGCAGGAGGAGATTCTTGCGGCGCGTGAGGCGCTGGACTCCGTCGGCGGCACAATTGAATGCATGGTGACCGGCCTCCCGGCGGGGCTCGGTGACCCGATGTTTGACGGCATGGAAAACCGGCTTGCACGTGTGCTGTTCGGGATTCCTGCGGTCAAGGGTGTCGAATTCGGTGATGGCTTTGCGCTTTCTGAGATGCGCGGCTCGCAGGCGAATGACCCCTACCGTACCGACGATCAGGGTAATATCGTTACAGAAACAAACCGCAACGGCGGCATTCTGGGCGGCATCACAAACGGGATGCCCCTGCGGTTCCGCGTCGGAATCAAGCCGACGCCTTCGATCGCACAGCCGCAGAAAACGGTTTCTCT
>JAFZBC010000089.1:0-2186 GCA_017561965.1 Oscillospiraceae bacterium | reverse complement strand
TCCCGCATGAAGCTGACGCATCTCGTCAACAACACGAACCTCGGCATGGAAACCACCGCGGAGATGATCGCGGAGAGCCTGCCGCTCGGCGAAGCACTTTCGGCGCGCATGGGTCTGCCGGTCGCCTGCGTCACCGTCCCGGAGATCGCGGAGGTGCCTGCGTCGCTCCCGGCAGAGCAGATGATGCGCGTGCCGGTCGCGGTGCGGCTGCCGTGGATGCCGAAGTCAGAGGCTGTCGGATAATAAACGGAATGCCTTCCCGGTTCCCGCCGGGGAGGCACTTTTTGCGCTTGAAAACCGGTATTATGCATAGATTGCGGAGTTTTCCGAAACGGAAATTTCATATGCAAAAGGGCTTGACAAGCACGCACCGCTATGCTATAATATGTTCGATCTCCAGCAGTGACGCTCTCCCCATTCCGGAAGAGAGCACGGAGATAAAGCATATATTATTGACGAATTAACGTGCTTTTAAGAATCCACAAGGAAAAGATAACAGTGCGTAATTTTGTCACTTTCGATTATAAAAGTATAGAATATGTTAATTTGCAGCTGGGATATGTATATTGAAACGGAAAGGAGCGTATGATCATGCGCGCAATGGCAACAGACATGACAACAGGCAATGAGGCAAAGCATGTGATACGCTTTGCACTGCCTTTGCTGGCAGGCAATCTGCTCCAGCAGGTTTATAACGTCGCAGATACGGCGATCGTCGGCAAAAAGCTCGGTGACGATGCGCTGGCGGCGGTCGGTGCGACCGGCTCAGTCACGTATCTGTTTTACACACTCTGCCTCGGACTTGCAACGGGCGCAGGCATTCTGACAGCACAGTTCTTCGGCGCCAACCTGATGAAGCGGATGCGCTCCGCGGTCTGGAATTCCGCACTGGTGACCGTGCTGTTCGGCGTCATCATCAGCGTGATCTCCGTGCTGCTGACAGAACCGGTGCTGCGCCTGATGGGCACGGATCCGGAGCTGATCGGCATGTCGGTCAGCTACATGCGGATCGCCTGCGCAGGCACGCTCGCCGTTGCGGCGTATAACTGGATCAACGCAGTCATGCGGGCGCTCGGCGACTCCAAAACGCCGCTGAAATTCCTGGGGCTCGCCTGTGTGCTGAATATCATACTGGATCTGCTCTTTGTCATGGTTCTGCATACCGGCGTACAGGGAGCGGCCGTCGCAACGGTCATCTCGCAGTGTATTTCTGCGGCGGCGTGTACAGTTTACGCATTCCGGAGGATGCCGGAGCTGAAAATGCAGCCGGAAGATCTGCGTGCAGATGCAGACATGATGCGGCTCTGTGTCCGGACCGGTCTGCCGATCGCAATGCAGAGCGCGCTGATCGCGGTGTCAATGGTTGCGCTCCAGCGTGTGACCAACAGCTTCGGCAAAACGGTCATGACGGCTTATACGGCGTCCATGCGCGTCGAGCAGCTCGTGCAGCAGCCGTTCTTCTCTCTGAACGCTTCGCTGGCAACCTTCGCCGGTCAGAATATCGGCGCAGGCAAGACCGACCGTGCGGAACGCGGTCTGCGCGCCGGTCTGCGGACATCCTCTGCACTGGCGCTCGTCATGATGACTGTGTTCTGGATCGCAGGCGCTCCGATCATCCGCTGCTTTATCTCCGGTGCCGCACCGATTGCACTGGGCGCTTTCGCGCTGCGGACGACCTCGCTCTGCTACGTGCCGCTCGGCTCGATCCATGTGGTGCGCGGCTTTCTGAACGGTGCAGGCGATACGGGGTATGCGATGCTCAACGGCATGGCAGAGGTTATCTGCCGCATCTTCGGCGCACTCATTATGATCGGCGTATTCGGCATGGACTGCAAAGCGATCTGGTACACGACCTGCGTGACATGGACGGTCACGGGACTGGTCGGCTGGCTGCGCTATCAGAGCGGCGTGTGGCGGACAAAGGCGCTCACGGAGCAGAAGCCGCAGCCCGGAGAAGCCTCTGCGGATGCCGTTGCGGCCATCGGCAGAAGACAGCGCTCCCGCGTATAAAGGTATCTCCGATGGATTCAGAATGGGGCGCTGCCCCGTACCCCGCTTAAGGGACATTGTCCCTTAAGAATCCCGAAATAAGGATAAACAGGCGCTGGCTGGAAACAGTCGGCGCTTGTTTTCACCATAATAAAAGTTTTGATCAAACTTTTTCAAAAGTTTGAGGGGCCGAGGGG
>JAFZBC010000088.1:0-2083 GCA_017561965.1 Oscillospiraceae bacterium | reverse complement strand
GAACGACAGTGCCATGATCTCCATGAGCAAAGCATTCTGCGGCACGCTGATGCGCCGCGCAGACGGCAAGACGGAAAAAATCGCAGAGAACGTCACCGGCTTCATCCCGGCGGACAACAATCAGTTCATGATCATCTGCGGCGAAAAGGGCAAGGACGGCATCATGAATTACCGCTGCGGTGATGTCTGGTATCAGGCAGATTCGGGCGTTTCCGCACTGATCGGCGTACGTGAGATGCAGGAAAAGTGAGCCTCATTATAAATCATCGCGTAGCGATACCTTTATCGACAAGCTGAAAGCTGCACCGGAAATGTGCAGCTTTCTTTTTTGCATACAAAATTTTTCCAAAATAGCTTGACATTGACGCAGTGTCAAGTGGTATAATAAGGACGGGTGATCATTATTATGGACGAAACCAGGCACATCAGTGAAGTCTGCAAGGAACTGAACACGACCTCGCGGACGATCCGCTACTACGAACAGCTCGGTCTGATCAGCACTGTGCGCGACAGCCGGAACGCGCCGCGCAGGCTCGATGAGAAGAACACCGCGCAGCTGCGGAAAATCCTCTTTCTGCGGAAGATCGGACTGTCGCTGGATGAGATTCAGGACATTGTTAAGAACGGGCTGGATGTTGCAGAGCTGCTGCGAACCAAATCCGCGGAATTCAAGGCGGAGATCGCTGCACTTCACAGCCGGATCCGGCTGCTGGAAAAGGTCACAAGCACAGCGGAAAACGGCGGCGATATTTACGCTGTTGCGCTGGATGCATCCCCGGCGCAGGAGGATGCGGAGCGCTGCCGGATCGCAGCGGAGTGTATCCGGCTTCTTCTGGCACATCGCTTTTCGGAGATTCCTGCCTTTGTGGCGCCAAAGCTGCGCCCGGCTTTTTCAGCAGAGCTCCTCTCCATATCATGGAACGAATTTACCGGGCCATGCGGCGCATTCAGGGAAACAGGTGTGCAGACCGTCGAAGGCAATCTTGTCAAAAATCATCTGTATTTTGAAAAAATGGGTGCTGTTGTTACAATCGCCTTCGGAGAAGACGGAATCAAAGGAATCATGTCCAACTATCTGAAAGAAAAGGAGAATCCTCATGTTTCATCAAAGCGTACTGGAACGAATTGACGTCATCGCGCACAGCGGCATCCGCATCGGCGGCGAAACGATCATCTATATTGATCCGGTGCAGATTACCGGCGCGCCGCATGACGCTGACCTGATCCTTTTTACGCATCCGCATACCGACCACTTTTCGCCGCGGGATGCGAAAAAGCTGATGAAGGACAGCACGGTCATCGCGGCACCGAAAAGCATGGCTGCAATGATCCGCCTGACACTCCGGAAAAAGCCTGTGACGCTGCTGCCAGGTGCGCGCACAGAACTTGCGGGGATCCCGGTCAGCGCCGTCGCGGCCTATAACAAGCGCAAGCCGAATCACCTGAAAGCGATGAAGTGGCTCGGTTATATCCTGACAATCGGCGAAACAGCGGTCTATGTATCCGGGGATACCGACCTGACCGATGAATGCCGGGGCGTTTCCTGCGATATCGCGCTGCTGCCGGTCGGCGGCTTCTATACGATGGATCCGGTGCAGGCGGCCGCACTCGCAAATGCGATCACACCGCACACGGTCATTCCGGTTCATTACGGCAAGCTGCTCGGCGGTGCGGATGCTGCCGAACGGTTCCGCAGCGCGCTGAACCCGGGCATTCAGGCGGATATCCGGCCGTCTGCATACAGCAATATCATGATCTCGCAGTATGCAAGAGCGGCGCTGCTGCTCATTCCGGCCGTTGTGCTGTTCTTCCTGCTGCGCAGTTTCCTTTGCTGATGAAAGGATATTTCCGATGAATAGAATAGGGGACGCCCTCTGTCGCAGGGCGTCCCCTTAGTTTGCAGAAAAGTGTATCCGCTGCACGGATATTATGATAAAATGGGGCTCTCTATCGCAGAGCCCCAAGCCCTCAGAGCTCTTATTCGTCGTAGGGATTTCGCTCACTGCGGACGCACGATTCGCAACGCGAAACTGCGCAGTTTGCCTTCGGCAAACGTGGGCGAGGGGGGGGGGGGGGGGGGGGG
>JAFZBC010000087.1:0-1669 GCA_017561965.1 Oscillospiraceae bacterium | reverse complement strand
TCCGTTTCTCGCACTGGCCGAGAGCCTGACAGCCGTTCTGCTGTAAGGGAGGTGCCGTCATGACCGAAAAACTGACTGTCCTGCCTGTGCTGATTCCATTGCTGTCAGCTGTAATTATCAGATTTCTGCGCTTTCAGCGTAAAAAATCATGCAACGCGTTTGTATTCCTTGCCGTGCTCCTGAACTCCCTTGTGATTCTTTCCCTGCTGATCTCGCCGTCCTCCGGCACGCTCACCATACTGCGCTTCGGGGAAGAGTATTCCTTCGCCCTGAAGGCGGACGGAGCCGGCAGACTCTTCCTGGGTCTGACCGCTTTTCTCTGGCCGACGGTGACCCTGTACGCCTTTGAATATATGGAGGAAGAAGAACAGCTGCCGCGCTTCTACAGTTTTTATCTCATGTGCTTCGGCGTCACGGCAGGCATTGCTCTCAGCGCAAACCTCCTGACGATGTACTTCTTCTATGAGCTGCTGACGCTTTTTGCCATCCCGCTGATCGCCCACAAGGGTGACAGGCCATCCGCCGCAGCCGCAAAAAAATTCGCTCTCTACGCTGCCGCCGGCGCTGTTTTTTCCCTCTGCGGCATGCTGGTGTTCTTCCGCCGTGCCGGATGTGCGGAATTTACCTTCGGCGGCGCCGGCTGCCCACCTGCGGGAGACGCTGCTCTCCTCACCGCCTATCTGCTGCTGTTTATCGGCTTCGGCGTCAAAGCAGGGATCTTCCCGTTCCACGCGTGGCTCCCTGCGGCATGCGTCGCTCCGGCGCCGGCAGATGCCCTGCTGGACGCAGTTGCCGTGATGAACTGCGGCGTATTCGCGTGCATCCGCTGCAGCTTCTATCTCTTCAGCCCGGCCGTGCTGGCCGGAACATGGGCGCAGCAGGCCGCACTGGCAATAACCGTCGTCACCATACTCTACGGCTCCGCCATGGCCCTGCGGGAACAGCATCTCGAAAGGCGCCTTGCCTATTCAACCATCAGCAATATCAGCTATATTCTTTTCGGCACAGCGCTCCTGACGACGAACGGGCTGCTCGCAGCGTTCAGCCATATGCTTTTCCACAGTATCATCAAGCTGACTCTGTTCTCCTGCGCAGGCGCCATACTCTGCAAAACCGGACGTGAATACGCGCCGGAGACAACCGGACTCGGGCGCAGAATGCCGCTGACCTTTCTCACCGTCATGCTGGCTGCTCTCGCGCTGACCGGCACGCCGCCCCTGCCAGGCTTTATCAGCAAAGCAAACCTTCTCATCGCCGCAGGGGAAGCGGATTCTTTCTGGGCCATTGCCGGCATCACAGCGTTGCTGATCTCCGCGCTGCTCACGGCAGCCTATCTGCTCCCGTTCTCCGTGCGGGCCTTCCTCACCAGCAGGGAGGATATGTGCGTTTTCACAGAGCGCGACAGGGATCCGGGGCTGCTGATGCTGATACCGTTTGCCATACTCTCAGCGGCTATTCTGGCGCTGAGCTTCTGTTCAGAGCCTCTTATGAGGCTGCTGGAGCAGATCATCGCAGGGACCTGAAGGGGGTGTAAGACATGATTAGCCATACCGGATTCCTGCTGCCCGCAGCTTCATTCTTCCCCATGGCTGCCGCGCTGATCTGCTACTGCATCGGCAGGAACAGCAAACACAGCCGCAATCTTTTTGCCGATGCGGCGGCGGCAGCT
>JAFZBC010000086.1:0-3165 GCA_017561965.1 Oscillospiraceae bacterium | reverse complement strand
TTGGCTTGTTGAGAAAGCGATATCTCCGATAGATTTATAATGGGGCTCCGCCCCAAACCCAGCTTAAGGGACACTGTCCCTTAAGAATCCCATAATAAAAGTTTGCGAGAGTCCAGAGGCGAGGAGCCTCTGGTCGCCCACGTTTGCCGAAGGCAAACTGCGCAGTTTCGCGTTGCGAAACGTGCGGCCGCAGAACGGCAAGAGGGGACGCCCTGCGATAGAGGGCGTCCCCTTTCATAAAACGGTATCTCCGATGACTTCAGAATGGGGCGCTGCTCCCATTATCCGGATGATTCCTCCGGCTGAGAAACCGCATTTTCCCCTGCCGGTTCCGGCTTTGCGCCCTGCACCGGCTGTGCCGTCGACGCCAGAAAGACTGCCGCGGGATTTACATTGGCCGCCGCAAACGCATGCTCCTGTTCCTGAATCAGCGCGCGCACCCGGTTGTGTACCGCCTTCTCAAACGCATAGGCATCTGCGAGCCCGTCCACCGCGTACTGCATCCCGTTTGCCGTAATCATCAGCGTACGCTCGCCCGATGCATAGATCTCCTGCACCTCACTGAGCGGAATCAGCAGTTCTGCGGGCTGCCTGTTCGGGACGATCCAGAGTATCGCATCCGGCAGCAGCAGGAGCTTCCGCTTCATAAACTGCCGCGCATGCAGCGCGATCCCGAGCAGCACCAGCAGCACCGGCATGCAGAAGAAAAAGACGGTTCCCAGCTTCGAGATCGGATCAAAAAACGAACCGTCCGATGCGATCGCCGACAAAAAGAGCTGTATGATCCCGGTGAGAATCGCCAGCAGACCAATCAGGACAATCAGACAGGTGCTGATGCGGTAATGAAATTTGCCCTCATAAATCACCTGGTTTTCCATAGGCCGGTTCCTCCTCTCCTACATCAAACTGCGGATCCGGCTCTGCCTGAAACGGCAGGAACACGCCCGACGCCTGCTCAGCGGTCAGGCTCTGCGGCAGGATCGGCTCCCCGTCCTGATACGTGACCGGAGTCAGCGGAATCTGCTGCGCCGGAAGTATTTCCGGCTGCTGACGCGGCATATCATGCTGCATCGCCTGACTGGTATGCCATTTCCGGTCCGTGATACCCGCCTTTCCATACCGGTAAACATGCTCCTTCAGTTTCAGCCAGAAGCTGTCCGGATCGGCGCCGGTCAGCCGCCGCACCCGGTAGATTCTGCGCACTGTTTCGATTTCGATCCCTTTGCCTTGATGGTAAATGTTCACCACTTCGTCAATCGGAATATCAGTGCATGATGCCTTTCCGCGGCAGAACTCCTCGAACGTGATGCCCGCGCATGTGGCCGTGATGCGGACGCGCGTCCGCGCCAGATATGTCCCTGCATGGATCATGCCGCCGATCACGCACGGAATTCCGAACACGGAAAGCCCGGTCCGCATCATCGAACCGCCGCGCTCACCCGCAAACCACAGTGCCGCTCCAAGGCATCCGCTGAAAAACGTCATCGTCACCCAAAAGCAATATGCACAGCCGGGATCGAAATTGTCACCCTCGGCCTGCAAACATATCGGTTCCTGCATGACTTTCATCCTCCTGTTTCTCCGCTACCGGAACAAACACGCCCTCTGCCTGCTCGGCCGTCAGCTGCTGCGGCAGAATCGGATTGCCGTGCTCGTCCGTTGTCGAAGAGATCTGCACCGGCGTTTCCGGATAGAGCGCCTTTTCGACCTGTCTGCGCTTCCATTTTGCAGTCAGTTCAAGGCGTTCGCGGTATTTATCCGCCTCTGTTTTTTCAATCGGCACACCGGACTGCATCAGAAGCTGCCGCAGATCCGCAGCGAACTTCTGCGCATCGGCAGAGTGCCGCAGCTTATAGCACCGATCCGCCGTATCCACACAGACCGTATTGTAATAGACGCGCACATTGCGGATATACGTGAACGGGATGCGGGTATCCTTCCGCGTTCCGAGCAGCGGCGCAGACCGGAGAATGACTGCGGAAGGCGTCGCGAGCATATAAAACCGCCCGCGCAGCAGATACGTGATCAGATGAATCAGCGCGGTCACCGCCAACAATGCAAACGGGATCCTGCAGAAATGCAGTGCTTCCCGGAGCAGCATCATACCGCGGTAGCCTTCCAGCAGCAGCACTGCAATCAGACAGAAGAAGCAGAATGCAATGAGCAGATAGACCGGAAGCGCACAGCCCAGCTCGTAATAATCAGCCTTCGCCTGAAATAAAACCGGTTCCTCCATTTGTATCGTCCTCCCTTTGCTCCGAATGGCTCTGCTGCATCTGCTCCGCACGCATCTGCTGCGCGATCATTTCATTCCGGCGCAGAAAGTCCTCGGCGTTTTGCAGATCCACTGCGCCGGAATCCTGCTGCGGAACCGGCGGCTGCATTTGCTGCGGCTCCGCTTTGCCGGTCATGACGTCGTACTGCTCCTGCGTGATCTGCCCGGTCATCCGCAGCTGATCTGCCGCATGAAGCGTATCGGAAGCTGATTCGGACACTGTGCGCTTGGCAGGCTGAAAAGCATACGCCGGAACCTGCGGGACAGCAGGATACTGCGATGCTGCCGCGCCCTTCTGCACCGCTTTCGCCTGTGCCTGTGCGATCGCAGCAAAGCGCTTTGCCTGTCCGACACCAATCAGCTGGTGTGATTCATAGCCGCTCGGATCCGTGAAGGACCGTACCTGCACTGAAAGCGTACTGTCGTCCTGCGCGCAAATACCAATGATATCCTTGAACGGGAATGCACGCACGACCGGCCCGTTGATCCTGACGATGCGGATGTCCTGCTGTGTGATCTGTATTTTTTTGTTATCGTGCTCTTTGACTGCATCGGCATTGATCTTATATACGAACAAGTAAAAAAAAGGTAAAAACAGAAGGACGGGAGCAAACCCGTTTTTCAGCGAAAAAAACAGTAAGATCAGCGCAATCGGTAAACTTGACACACACGATCCGTACGGCGGATCATAAGTATAGCTGCTCTCAAATAACACATCCGGTCCCATCGTTCTGTCCCTCCTGCTGACTGCCGTCCGCAGCCTGCTCCGCACGCATCTGCTGCGCGATCATTTCATTCCGGCGCAGAAAGTCCTCGGCGTTTTGCAGATCCACTGCGCCGGAATCCTGCTGCGAAACCGGCGGCTGCATTTGCTGCGGCTCCGCTTTGCC
>JAFZBC010000085.1:0-2661 GCA_017561965.1 Oscillospiraceae bacterium | reverse complement strand
GGCCACACCGGTCAGCAATGTGCTGATCGCGGGCGGCGGCGACATTGCGCATTATCTCTGTGAGCTGCTGGACAATGCGGGCATTGCCGCAACGGTCATCGAAAAGGATGCAGAGCGTGCGCGGCAGCTTGCTGATGCGCTCCCGAACGTCAATGTCATACTGGCGGACGCTGTCAATCAGGAAATCCTGATGCAGGAGAACATCGACAAGGCAGGGGCATTTGTTTCCCTGACGAATCTGGATGAGGAAAACATTCTGCTGTCCCTGTTCGCAAAATCGGTCAGCAGCGGCAAAATCGTCACCAAGATCAACCGGATCGACTTTGATGAGGTCATCGAACACCTTGACCTTGATACGATCATTTACCCGAAGAATCTGACCTCTGACCATATCGTGCGCTATGTCCGCGCGATGAACAAGACGATCGGTACGAATCTGGAAACGCTCTATCAGGTCATCAAAGGCAAGGTCGAGGCGGCAGAATTCATTGTCAAGGAAGATTCCGGCCTGACGGCGGCACCGCTTTCTCAGCTCAGGCTCCGGGACGGCGTGCTGGTCGCAGCGATCAAGCGCGAACGCAGAGTCCTGATCCCGCGCGGCAGCGACCGCATCCAGAAGGGCGATTCCGTCGTGATCGTCACGAATCACCTCGGTCTGCATGATATGAATGACCTGCTGCAATAACGGAGGAATGACAGCATGAATTTCCGCATGACAATCTATATTCTCGGATTGCTTCTTGCCTTTGAGGGTGCGTTCATGGCCTTGCCGACGCTCACCGCGGCAGTCTATCACGAGCCGGAGCTGATGCTCTTTGCCGTGACGGCGCTGATCTGTCTGATCGCGGGATTTGTCATCACGCGCTTCAAACCGAAAAACAAAACGCTCTTTGCCCGCGACGGTTTTGTGATCGTAGCGCTGAGCTGGATCGTGCTGAGCCTGATCGGCGCGCTGCCGTTTTACATTTCCGGCTGCATTCCGCGTTATGTGGATGCGCTGTTTGAAACAGTATCCGGCTTCACAACGACCGGCGCCAGCATTCTGCATACGCTGGAGGGAATGCCGAAATGTATGCTGATGTGGCGCAGCTTTACGCACTGGGTCGGCGGCATGGGCGTGCTGGTGTTCATCATGGCGCTGCTGCCGATCGCCGGGGGACAGAACATGTATCTGATGAAGGCGGAGAGCCCCGGCCCATCCGTCAGCAAGCTGGTGCCGCGTGTCAGAAAGACCGCAATGCTGCTCTATGTCATCTATTTTGTGATGACGCTGCTTGAGATCGCACTTCTGCTGATCGGCGGAATGCCTGCATTCGATGCGGTCAACCTTTCGTTTGCAACAGCCGGTACGGGCGGCTTTTCCTGCAACCCGGACGGTATGCCGTATTCCCCGTTCTGCATCAATGTCATTACCGTTTTCATGATCCTGTTCGGCGTCAACTTCTCCTGCTATTTCCTGTTTTTACAGCGCCGCTTCCGGGAGGGATTTACCGAGGAGCTGAGGCTCTATCTCGGCATCATCCTTTTTGCGATCGTGACGATCACGCTGGATGTGCGGCATCTGCCGATGTTCAGCGGCACCGGTGAGGCGCTGATGCACAGTTCCTTCACGGTCGGCTCGCTGATCACGACAACCGGTTTTGCAACGGTCGATTTCAATCTGTTCCCGGAGTATTCCCGCACGCTGCTGGTCATTCTGATGTTCATCGGTGCATGCGCGGGCAGTACGGGCGGCGGCGTCAAGGTTTCACGCTGCATCATCTTCCTCAAGAATATGCACAATGAACTGCGGATCATGACGCATCCGCGGCAGGTCAAAACGCTGAAAATGGACAAGCATCCGATCGAGCAGGACATTATCCGGTCGGTCAATGTATACTTCGCATGCTATATCCTGATCTATCTTGTCAGCATGCTGGTGCTCTCGTTCGATCAGCTCGATCTGACAACGAATTTTACGGCAACCGTTGCGACGCTCGACAACATCGGTCCGGGTCTGAACCTGGTCGGCCCGACCTCAAATTATGATGTGTATTCCACGACCTCCAAGTTCATGCTGATCTTTGATATGCTGGCGGGCAGACTGGAGCTGTTCCCGCTTGTGCTGCTGATCTCGCCGGTGACATGGAAAAAATAATACACTGCATTTCAAAATAACGGAGGAATCAAATGAAGCAAAAACTCGGACTTGTCATGGAGGGCGGCGCGATGCGCGGGCTGTTCACAGCAGGTGTCATCGACGTTTTTATGGAGGAGGGGATCCGTGCGGACGGTGTCATCGGCGTATCCGCGGGTGCGACCTTCGGCTGCAATTACGTGACGCAGCAAAAGGGACGGCCGCTGCGCTACTGCACGCGGTTTTGCAGGGATCCGCGGTTTTGCAGCACGGCTTCGCTGCTGCTGACCGGCGATATGTTCGGCGCGGAGTTCTGCTACCACACGATCCCGGAGGTGCTTGACCCGATCGACAATGACGCATTCCTGAAAAGCGGCATTCCGTTTTACATTGTCTGCACGGATGTCAACACCGGAAAGGCGGTGTATCATCAGTGCAAGGACATGCGCAGCCGCGAGGAACTGGAATGGGTGCGCGCAGGTGCTTCCATGCCGCTCTGCTCGCGGATCGTAAAGGCGGGAAAATATGAGCTGCTCGACGGCGGC
>JAFZBC010000084.1:0-3340 GCA_017561965.1 Oscillospiraceae bacterium | reverse complement strand
CGCTCTGCGGCAATTCACCCCTTGCGGAGCTCTTGAACGCAAAAGTGTTTCGCTCACTGCGGTGAGCGACGGGGGCGCTGCCCCTCGACCCTGCAAGCCTTTGAAAAGGCTTGACCGAAACTTTTATTATGGGCTTATTATCTATAACATAATGGGATTCTTAAGGGACATATGTCCCTTAAGCGGGGTTTGGGGCGGAGCCCCATTCTCAATCCATCGGAGATACCACTATAAATCACCGTTTCACGCCGCCGGGTTGTTGACGATGCCGACGAACAGGGGCATTCCGGCATCACTGACGATCTCAAACAGGAACGGTCTGTCCAGCACAAATTCATACTGCTCTGTCGGTGCGCCTGTGCAGGCAAACTCCAGAACCGTGAGCGCTGCCGCCTTACAGCCCGCCTCGTCGATCAGCACGCGCGCGTCCTGCTCGGCCTTGCTGAGAAACACATTCTCCGCATCCGCTGCGTTCACGGTCAGCGGCGAGAAATCCGCCTTGTCCGGCTCAAAAATATCTGTGATGCCGAGTGTTTTCAGCCCTTCCTCCAGATTCATGCCGGAGGACACATCAAACTTCGGTACGGTCATGTTTACAAACGCATGCCGTTCATTTGCGGCGGCTTCCTGCTGCGACTGCGTCAGATATTCACAGACCTGCGCATCATCAAGCAGATCCTCCGGGGAAATGCCTTCATCCGGCAGAATCAGCCGCATCTGACCGTTGTGATCCAGATCCAGCCCGACCGCCGTGAAATGCTCCCCGCGATAATAACCGGTTTCGTACTCCGCGTGCATGAAATCACAGCTGACATCGCCGTCCGGCGCATGGAATGTTCCTGCTTCGGTCAGCGTCCGGTCAAACTGACTGCTCCACTTTCCGCTGTAATTGACCGTTGACGCGATCGTCAGCAGCATCTCCGGATCCATTCTGATGCCGTCAGCGTAATCCGCAAGCAAACCGTCTGTCTGCTGATTTATCCATTCCTGCATCAGTTTGCTGTATGCATCGCGCTTCGGATCACCGCTGAACACAGAGGCATAATACACCGATGCAAGCGTGTCCAGCGTTTTCGGGCGGTAATCCGTCAGCTGATTTGTCCACAGTGAGGATGCCAGCACGCATTTTGCAAGCCCGTCATCCGCATAATTCGCCTTCCAGACCGACTCTGCGTGGGTGCGCAGCGTTTCCAGATCCTTCTGCGCGAGAACGTCCAGAATCTGCTGACGCGTATTCCCGTCCGTGATCTCCGCGGACATGCCGAGCGCCATATACAGGCTCAGCGGCGAATATACGCGGTTCTCGGATCCGGCGCCGTTCAGAAAGACCGGCGTGCTGTTGGCAAAGAATACGTCAAAGCCCTCCTGATAGCCTTCCGGCTGATCCCGCAGCGCACTGCGCGCCGCCTGCCATGTTTCCAAAGCGACACTGTATGCGTCCCAGTTTTCATCCGCAGGCGCCTCCGGATACTGCGGCATGTCCGGATAAGCCGCGCTGGCCAGCAGCATATCGGCATACCGCGCCGGATATTCGTTTTTTCCCGATCCCGGGCTGCCGGGCGTCCCGTACCGCGGAATCAGGAACAGCCCGCCGATCACGGCCGCCGCACAGGCAGTGCCGATCACCGTCAGCATGATGCGCGGATGCTTTTTTTGTTTTTTGCCCGCTGTCAGCTCCGGCACGAGTGTTTCATCGGCTTCCCCGATCACATCCAGCAGAATATCCCTGTTTTTCATACGCCGATCCCCTCCTGTTCCAGATATGTTTTCAGTCTGCTCCGCACTCTTTGCAGGAGCATTTTGACGGCGCCCTCTGACATAGCATACCGTTCCGCGACCTCACTGACGGACATCATGTACCAGTACCGCAGCAGAAAGATCTCGCGTTTTTTCTCCGGCAGGCTGCGCAGAAACGTATCCAGCAGCTCCTTCAGCGCGAGCCTGTCCTCCACCGGGCTTTCCTCCCCGATGCATTCGCTCAGCTCGTCGAGGCATAGCGCGGTCTGGCCGTTGCCGTATTTCTGCGCTTTGCCTTTGCGGAAACGGTCGATTGCAAGATTGCGTGTGATTCTGCCGAGGAACACCGCAAGCCTGTTCGGCTTTTCCGGCGGGATGGTGTCCCATGCGCGCATCCACGTATCATTGACGCATTCCTCGGTATCCTGCACGGAATGCAGAATATTGCGGGCGACCGCCGTGCAGTACGCGCCGTATTTGATCTGACTTTCTTTGATTGCAGCTTCATCTCTCTGCCAGAACAGCCTGATGATCTGTTGATCTTCCATGATGCACCTCCTTGCCGCCTTCACCCTTACAGACGAAAAACAGGGCGCGCAGGTAACGGGTTCCGATGATTTTTTTGATTGAGATGCTCCGCATATTTTTCGCATATAGCAGAAAACGGGCGCTTCCGGTGTTTGGAAGCGCCTCAGCTTGTCGATAAAGCGGTATCTCCGATGGATTCATAATGGGGCGGGGCTTGGGGACAGAGTCCCCATTTTTGATCCATCGGAGATACCGTTTTCCAGTTCTCAATCCGCCGCCCTGATGCCCCGAGTGAAGCGGAGCGGCGGGAGTACGGCAGTTCCGTGCAGATACGCGGAAAGCACTTCTTTGATGCGTGCCGCAGATTCGTCCGTCAGCAGCAGCAGCCCGAATGCCGCGTCCGCAAACCTCTGCGGCTGATCCGCAAGCCAGATCGGCGCCGCATTGAACAGCTCCGCATAATCCGGCTTTTCCGTGATGCGCGTGCAGTCGGTATACACCTCTGCCCCTTTGCGGTCTGTCAGCTGATGCCTGCATTTCGCACAGCCGACCTGCGCCTGCACGGGACAGTTCCGCGTCAGCATCAGCGGGAGCCGCCCGTAGATCATCCGTCCGAGCGGCAGCGCCCCGCAAGGCATCGCAGGCGCTTCCGGTGAGCAGAGCGCATCCGTCAGCCCCGCTTGCGCGTAAAACGCCGCCGCATGGGAATTCGTGATATGCAGCCCGAGGCCGCCGTGCAGCGTCATTCCAAGCTCTTTTCCAAGCTGCACATCCGCCGCGTGCTGACATGCAATATGTGAAAACCCGCGTGCCTGCGCTTCTTTCAGCATATGCAGGACCATATCCTCATCGCAGTAAAACCGCGGCGGCACCAGAATGCATTTTGCAAGCGGAACCGGCTGTTCCCCTGCCGCATAGCGTTCCGCAAGCTGCAAGGGCAGCAGCAGCGCGTCAATCTCATCTGCAAAATCTGCCAGACCGGCAATCTGCTCCGTATTGCGAACCTGTACGCGGAATATCGCAGCACCGTGCTTTTTCTGCTGCTCCGGCAGCGAAAGCGGCGTCTGTAACCGAT
>JAFZBC010000083.1:0-10104 GCA_017561965.1 Oscillospiraceae bacterium | reverse complement strand
TGATCTATGAGCGCGGCTCACTGAAACCGGCGACATGCGCGGCTCTGGCGGATGAGCATTTCCGGATGATCGAAGTGCCTTACCGCCCGACTGCGGAGAACTTTGCAAAAGCGTTTTATGACGCGCTGCGGGAGCAGGGGCTGCCGGTGCTGCGCGTAACGGTTTATGAAACGCCGGACAACAGCGCACGCTATGAGGTGTGATATGGAAGAAACATTCAGACTGGCCGAGCATTTCGTCAGCATCAACGGCGAGGGTCGCTGTGCAGGCGAACTCGCGCTGTTCCTGCGGTTTGCGTGCTGCAATCTCCGCTGTGACTGGTGCGATACCGCATGGGCCTGCGGCAAGGACGCGCCCTGCGAACTGACCGGAATGCCGCAGCTGATGAAAATTGCAGAGGATGCCGCCCAGGCGGGCGTGCGGAATGTGACGCTGACCGGCGGCGAACCGCTCTTGCAGGAGAATATCGGCATGCTGATCCGTCAGCTCCGGCATACGCTCGGGCTGCGCGTTGAAATTGAAACAAACGGCGCTGTTCCGCTGGCGCCGTTCCGGGACTGCGGCGGCGTGTTCACGATGGACTACAAGCTGCCGTCCAGCAAAATGGAACAGCATATGTGTACGGAGAATTTCGCGCTGCTGGATGCATCCGACTGTGTGAAATTCGTCTGCGGCTCCCGGGAGGATGTGTTCCGTGCCAAGGAAATTGCGGCGCAGTACAGGCCGCAGTGCCCGCTTTATCTGAGCCCCGTGTTCGGGCGGATTGATCCCGTGGAGATCGTGGACATCATGAAGGAGCAGCACATGGGCAATTTCCGGCTGCAATTACAGCTTCACAAGTTTATCTGGGATCCGACGGCGAGGGGCGTATAATCCGATGCACCCCGCAGCAGAAAACTGAAACGGATGTGTCAAATACTATGAACAAAGAGTGGTCCGCGCTCCAGAAAACAATGCAGGCGCAACTGAAAAAGGAAAACACCTATCAGGACGGCCTCGGCACGCTGTTTACGCTGCGGAATCAGCTGATGCAGACTTTGATCGCATTGCGGGAAGAACTGACAGCGGATGACTTCTGTGCAATTCCGTTCCTTCACGCAAACGGCTTTCATTGCAAAACGATTGCCTATTCTGTATGGCATATCTTTCGCATTGAGGATATTGTTGCACATACGCTGATCCGGGCAGATGAGCAGGTCTTTTTTTCCGGTCAGTATCAGGCGCGCATGCATGCACCGGTCATCACAACCGGAAATGAGCTTGTCGGGCAGCAGATTGCCGATTTCTCCAGGCAGCTTGATCTGACAGCACTGTATGCCTATATTTCGGAAGTGAAGGAGAGCACGGAGCAGATTATCGGCAGTCTGCCCTATGATGCTCTGAAACGAAGCATCCCGGAGGAACGGAAGGCGCAGCTGCAATCGCTGCATGTCGTCAGCAATGACGAGCAGGCAGTATGGCTGATTGATTACTGGTGCGGAAAGAATATCCGCGAACTGATAAACATGCCGTTTTCGCGGCACTGGATTATGCATACGGAAGCATGCCTGCGTATCCGGAACAGAATATACAAGCAAAGAGAGGGGAAAAAATGATCGACCAGAAGGCAATCGAGGAGCATGTCCGCGGCATTCTGCTTGCGCTCGGGGAGAATCCCGACAGGGAGGGACTGCTTGAAACCCCGGCGCGCGTCGCCAGAATGTACGCAGAGGTGTTCGACGGCATCAACTATACGAATCATGAGATTGCCGAGATGTTCGGCAAGACCTTTGAGGCGCCCGCCAATGCAGGCCCCGTCGTCGTGCGGGACATTGAGGTGTTCTCCTACTGCGAGCATCACCTCGCGCTGATGTACGATATGACCGTCAATGTCGCGTATGTGCCGCAGGGCAAGGTCATCGGTCTGTCCAAGATCGCGCGCATCTGCGACATGGCCGCCAAGCGCTTGCAGTTACAGGAACGCCTCGGCTCTGACATTGCGGAGATCATGATGGACGCCGCCGGAACACCGGATGTCGGCGTCGTGATCGCCGGAACACACAGCTGCATGACCGCACGCGGCATCCGCAATGCATCGGCCAGAACCGTCACGCAGACTTTTTGCGGCAGATTCGGCGAGGACTGGAATCTGCAAAGACTGATCACGGAGGGAGTCAAATAATGAAGGCACTGGTTTTATTCAGCGGCGGTCTGGACAGCACGACCTGTCTGGCGCTTGCGGTTGAGAAATACGGCGCGGATGAAGTGCTTGCGCTGTCGGTATCCTACGGGCAGAAGCATACCAGGGAGATCGAAGCAGCCAAAGCGGTTGCAGCATATTACGGTGTCAGGCTGAAAACCCTTGATCTGGCAGCGATTTTTGCGGATTCAGACTGTTCGTTGCTCAAGGGCAGTTCGCAGGAGATCCCGAAGGTGAGCTACGCCGAGCAGCTCACCGGAACGGACGGCAAGCCGGTTTCGACCTATGTGCCGTTCCGCAACGGACTGTTTTTGTCCTCGGCGGCAAGCATTGCGCTGTCCAACGGGTGCGAAGTGATCTACTACGGCGCCCATGCGGATGACGCGGCAGGCAATGCCTATCCGGATTGCTCGCAGGCGTTCAACGATGCGATCAATCAGGC
This sequence comes from Oscillospiraceae bacterium, assembly GCA_017561965.1. GTDB lineage: Bacteria > Bacillota > Clostridia > Oscillospirales > Ruminococcaceae > Firm-04. Next base: position 7,483 of record JAFZBC010000083.1, on the reverse strand, counting down.
GGTTTATCTCGGCAGCGGGCAGCAGCTGCGCGTTGAGGCCCCGTTTGTCGGAAAGACCAAGGCGGATGTCGTCGCGGAGGGTTTGCGGCTGCACGCGCCGTATCAGCTGACCTGGAGCTGCTATGAGGGCGGAGAGAAGCCCTGCGGACTGTGCGGCACTTGCAGAGATCGCGCCGCCGCCTTTGCCGCCAACGGCGTTGCCGATCCCGCGCTGTAAAAGGGATAAAACCCTTTGAAATTTCGCAATATAGAAAAATCAATGCAAATACATTGCTTTCACCACAATGGGATTCTTAAGGGACAGTGTCCCTTAAGCGGGAGTATGAGGGCAGCACCCTCATTTTGAATCCGCCGGAGGCACTGTTTGTACAGAATGAGGGCGCTGACTGGTTTGTCAGCGCCCTTGTTGTGTTTCTGGCTATTGGAAGCAGGTATTGCCTGCGGTTGGGAGCGAAGCCCCCATGATAAATCCGCCGGAGGATGTGCTTATCGCATCAGGGCGTCAAGCTCGGTGAGGGTGAGCGCCTGCACAAGCACGTTTTCTCCGTTGTCGTCGAGGATATACCCGCCGGTCACGAGCTTTCGCATCGCGGCGTAAAAATCGGTATCTCCGATGACGTCGCCTTTGGTTTTGCTGTACAGCAGAATGCGCCACTCGTCAACCTGCTTTCCGTTGACCTGATAGCGCGCCTGCGGCAGCTTCGGCAAAATCGTTTCAATGCCCTCATTGATCGCAAACACACCGAACGGCGTGCCGTCGGGTCTGCGGTAAAAATGCGGATCCGCGACAAATGCGGTGGTCCAGTCGGCGTTTTCACCGACATATCTGTTCTCTGCCATGCTTTTTCCTTTCAGCTTTCTGCCCAGATCAGGCGGCCGTCTGCGCGGGCGGGCGGCTCCGGCTTGTCTGCATCCGGATAACCGAGCGCGCAGTGTCCGATGCCCTCCCATTCGCCGTCGATGCCGAGCGTCCGGAGCAGCGCCTTGCCTTCTTCGCTTTCAAATTCTTCCTTTGCGCGGTGGATCCAGCAGCTGCCGAGTCCGAGCACATCCGCCGCAAGCATCAGATTGCCCATGACGAGGCTGCCGTCATAGATGCCGGTCGGAACGCTCTTGTCCGCAAGCACGATCAGCACCGCGGGCGCGCCGTAGAACGGATCAAAGCCCGCCTCCCAGCCGCCGATCTGCCGGTTCATCTCCGACAGCCTGTCGCGGAGCGCCTTGTCCGTGACTGCGATGATTTTGACAGCCTGCTTGTTTCTGCCGCTGGCTGCGTAGAGCCCTGCCTCCGCGATCTCCTCGATCAGCAGCTTCGGGACGGCATCTGCGCGGTATTTCCGGCAGCTTCTGCGTTCGATCATGGCCTTGATGACCTCATTCATGACGGTATCCTCCCTTACAGTATTGTTTCCATTCCGGTTTTTTGCGGCTTCATCCCGCAGCTTTCGTAGAAGGCCTGTGCGCCGGGGTTGCATGTCCAGACATTCAGCGTGACATTGTAGCAGCCCTGTTCTCTCGCATATGCGAGCACCGCATCGTACAGCCGCGTTCCGACATGCTGTCTGCGGGCGTTTTCGTCCACGCAGATGTCGTCGATATACAGCGTGCGGATATCGGTGAGAACATGATCGTTCTCGTGCTGCTGCATGATACAGAATGCGTGCCCGAGCACGCGGCTGTCCGTATCGTCCGTCAGGACAAAGACCGGCGTTCTGTCATCTGCAAGAATGTCTGCGAGCTCAGCTTCGGTGTATTTTGTTGCGGGCCCCCTGAACAGATCCGGGCGGCCGTTGTGGTGTACCATATCGACCTGCAACAGCAGCTGCATCAGTCCGGGAATATCCCGCGGTTCGGCTCTGCGGATCATAGGTTATCCTTTCGTTACAGCGTCATCTGTCCGGCGAGTTCCAGATCCTTTGCCATGCATCCGGCTGCCGGAATATTCTTGATGATATACTTTTTCTGCGCCTCGGTCTGCTCGTCGGTGAGCACGGATGCGGAATCCAGCTTTGCGGCTCTGGCTTTCAGCGTCATGACCTGTACGCCGATGGAATCGCGCGTGGTCTTGGGCAGAAGCATTGCCGTATTGAAGATGATCGCGCGGTTGTTGGTCGAGCGCAGCAGCACATTGCAGTCCTCCGGCACGAACAGGATATCCACGATCGGATTCTTTGCGGAGTACGCATTTGCGAGCTTTTTGCGGTTCGTTTTGGTCGCGTAGGCGCTGAGCGGCACCTTGGCGACCTTGCCGTTCTCAAAACAGAACAGCACAAAGCCGGTGTAGTCGTCTGTCGCGATCATGAACTTGACGCGCTCGCCGTCGTCAAAGCCGAGCTTGACCGGCACATAGTCGCCGAGCACGCTGGCCTTGGTATCGTCAAAGGCCGCGGCGCGTGTCTTGTAGACCTGTGCCTGATCGGTGAAGAACAGCAGCTCCGTGCGGTTGGAGGCGTTCTTCTGCTGCGTGATGACGTCGCCCTCCTTGAGCTTCTGTTCACTGCTCATGCGGAGGCTCTGCGGGGTGATCTTTTTGAAGTAGCCCTCCGCGGAGAGGAACAGGTGCACCGGATAATCCGGCGTATCGTCCTCGCCTGCGTCCTCCGGCTCGTCGTTCAGATCGTAGAACAGCGTTTTGCGCGGCTGTCCGTATTTCTGCGCGACCTTTTTCAGCTCCTCGGTCATGATCTTGCGGATCTTTCTGACATCCTTTAAGATATCCTCCATTTCCGCAATATCCTTCCGGAGCTGTTCGATCTCCTCCGTGCGCTTTAAGATATACTCCCGGTTCAGATGCCGCAGCTTGATTTCCGCGACATACTCTGCCTGGACATTGTCAATGCCGAAGCCGATCATGAGGTTCGACACGACCTCGGATTCCTCCTCCGTTTCGCGGACGATCTTGATCGCCTTGTCAATGTCAAGCAGGATCTTTTCCAGACCTTCCAGCAGATGCAGCTTGTCCATTTTCTTGTGCAGATCAAAATACACGCGTCTGCGGATGCATTCGGTGCGGAATGCGATCCATTCATCGAGGATCTCCCGCACGCCCATGACCTTCGGCATGCCTGCGATCAGGATATTGAAATTGCAGGACACGGTATCCTGAAGCGGCGTCATGCGGAAGAGCTTCTGCATCAGCTTGTCCGGATCGGTGCCGCGCTTCAGATCGAGCGTCAGCTTCAGACCGTTGATATCAGTTTCGTCGCGGAGATAGGAGATCTCGCGGATCTTGCCCGCCTTGACCAGTTCGACGATCTTCTCCATGATCGCTTCGACGGTCGTGGAGTAAGGGATCTGTGTGACCTCGATGCAGTTTGCGGCCTTGTCATAATTCCATTTGGAGCGGAGCTTCACGCTGCCGCGGCCGGTATCGTAGATGCGGCGCATCTCTTCCTCGTCGTAGAGCAGGAACGCACCGGTCGGGAAATCCGGGCCTTTCAGCGTGGAAAGCAGATCATGCGCGGGATCCTTGATCAGCGCGATGGTCGTTTCACAGACCTCTGCCAGATTGAACGGGCAGACATTGCTCGCCATCGAAACGGCAATGCCGACGTTCGCATTGACCAGCACGGAGGGGAAGGTTGCAGGCAGCAGCGTCGGCTCCTGCATGGTGTTGTCGTAGTTCGGCACGAAATCAACAGTTTCCCGGTCGATGTCCGCGAACAGCTCCGACGCGATCGGTTCCAGCCGGACTTCGGTGTAACGCGGAGCCGCATAGGCCATGTCGCGGGAATAGACCTTGCCGAAGTTGCCCTTGCTGTCCACATACGGATGCAGCAGGGATTCATTGCCGCGTGCAAGACGCACCATCGTTTCGTAGATCGCGGCATCGCCGTGCGGGTTCAGACGCATCGTCTGGCCGACGACATTGGCGGATTTTGTTCTGGCGCCGGAGAGCAGCCCCATTTTGTACATGGTATAGAGCAGCTTTCTGTGCGACGGCTTGAAGCCGTCGATTTCCGGCAGCGCACGGGAAACGATCGCGCTCATCGCATAGGGCATGAAGTTCTTGCGCAGCGCTTCCGTGATGCGCTCCTCGGTCATCAGACCGGCGCCTTCAATATAGGCATTGGAAGGATTTGCCTGTCTTTCAGGCAGATCCCGTTTCTTTCTTGGCATGGATCAGGTATCCTTTCAGTCTGCGTCTTCCAGCAGATTCCATTTTTTCTCCTTGTATGTACCGTACAGCGCCTCGCACTGTTTTTTCAGCGCGTCCAGCACCTTTCCGGCATTCGCCTCCTGATCGGGAAAGCGGTTTCCGAGCACCTTCGGGGTAAAGCCCAGGCGGTATCTGTGACCGTCGTACACGATCTGCACATTGCGGCCGAGCACCGGCTCAGAAACCAGCACCTCTGATGCAGAGGCAAGCGGAATGACATCGGTTTCGACCGGCTCATGACGCTGTCCGCGCATGATGATCAGCTGACCGCCCTCGGTCAGGCCGAGATAACCGGGAATATCAGTCTTTGCATTGCCGCCCTCGTCAATCGGCGCATCGGTCTTGGCAAAGGCTGCGAACACCCATGCAGCGAGTGCGGTGCCGTCGGTGGCCGCTGCCGCCAGACGCTGCTGCATATCCTCGTTTGTATTTTTCAGTGCGTTGGGGTCATCCTCTTTTTTCAGAAAATCAAACAGGCCCACAGCAATCCTCCTTTCCTTCTTCGGTATCGTGACCGCCGTTTCCGTGCCGGCGGTTTGGAACAGGTTATGTCGCATACTCCTGCATCGTCTGCGTGATGAGTGCGGCGCTGGCAAAATGTGACGGGAATTTATCGTTCTGTGCGCGCAGATTGTATGTGATCCGCTGCCGTCCGAGGCGGGCGTCCGGATCGCTGACGCGGAGATGCACGGCGCCGAGCGGCATCTGCGTCACGCTGACTGCCGCACGGTCAAGCCGGATCGCGAAGGTTTCATGCAGAATGATGCCGTACCGGGTGCCGATCAGTCTTGCGTGATCGGTCAGGCCGATGTACCCGGCAATGACGCGCTTGGACGTGAAAAAGAATCCGTAGTCCTGATACGTGCAGTAGACGCCTGCCAGCAGGCGCTCGTCCGGAGCCAGCAGGGGATTCAGATCATCCAGCAGCTCGGCTTCGTTCCATTTTTTTGCAAGGATTCCCATACAGCAGCGCCTCCTTTGTCAGGTTACGAAATATCGGCAAGATCCAGATAATCGCCGCCGTTATCGGCAATGTAATCCTTGCGGGCTGCAAGATTGTCGCCGAGCAGCATATCAAACATCTCAAAGGTCGCCTCGGCATCCTCCGGCGTGATGCGGATGATGCGGCGCGTTTCAGGATTCATTGTGGTCAGCGCCATCATTTCGGCTTCGTTTTCGCCAAGACCTTTTGAGCGCTGGAGCGTGAATTTCTGTCCCTCGATCATCGAGAGGATCTTCACGCGCTCCTTTTCGTCGTAGGCGAAATAGGTGCGGTCCTTTGTCGTAATTTCAAACAGCGGGGACTCTGCAATATAGACATAGCCCTCGCGGATCAGCGTCGGTGCAAGGCGATAGATCATTGTCAGAATCAGCGTGCGGATGTGGAATCCGTCCTCGTCGGCATCCGTACAGATCACGATTTTGTTCCAGCGGAGATTGTCAAGGCTGAACGTCGCAAGCTCCTTGTTGGCCTTGGTCGTGACCTCCACGCCGCAGCCGAGCACCTTGACCAGATCGGTGATGATCTCCGATTTGAAAATGCGGGCGTAATCGGCTTTCAGACAGTTGAGGATCTTGCCGCGCACCGGAATGACCGCCTGGAATTCGGCGTCGCGCGCCATTTTGACGGAACCGAGTGCGGAATCGCCCTCCACGATATAGAGCTCTCTGCGCTCGGTATCCTTCGAGCGGCAGTCCACGAATTTCGGCACCATGTTGGACAGATCGAGGTTGCCGGAGAGCTTCTTTTTGATATTCAGACGGGTGCGCTCGGCGTTTTCGCGGCTGCGCTTGTTGATGAGCACCTGCTCCGCGATCCGCGCGGCGTCGTCCGGGTTTTCGGTGAAATAGACCTCAAGCTGATGCTTGAGAAATTCGGTCATCGCCTCATAGATAAAGCGGTTCGTGATCGCCTTTTTTGTCTGGTTCGCGTAGGACGCGACCGTTGAGAACGAGGACGATACCAGCACAAGGCAGTCCTGCACATCCGCAAAGGTGATCTTGCTCTCGTTTTTCTGGTAGCGGTTGTTGTTTTTCAGGAAGGCGTCGATCTGCGCGGTGAATGCACGCTTGACGGCGTCATCCGGGGAACCGCCGTGTTCGAGCCAGCTGGAATTGTGGTAATATTCGAGCCGCTGCACGGTGTTGGAGAATGCAAACGCGACATTCAGCTTGACCTTGTAGTCATCGCGGTCGGCGCGGTCGCGTCCCTTTCTGTCGGCAGACCAGAACTGCACGGGCGTCAGGGGCTTTTCTCCGACGATTTCCGTGACATAATCGGTGATGCCGTTTTCGTAGCGGAACTCGGTCGTTTCAAATCTGCCGGGCGTGACCTCGTTGCGGTACACAAACAGCAGATTCGGGTTGACAACGGCCTGCCGCTTCAAGACGTCGCGGAACCACTCGTCGGAAACGGCGATCTCGGTAAAGACTTCGAGATCGGGCTTCCAGCGCGTTTTGGTACCGGTCTGTTTGCGGGTAGCGGGTTCCTTTTTCAGTCCGCCGATGTTCTCGCCCTTTTCAAAATGCAGGGTGTACTGCTGCCCGTCACGGATGACGGTCACGTCCATATATTCCGAGGCAAACTGTGTCGCGCACAGACCCAGACCGTTCAGGCCGAGCGAATAGGCATAGGTATCGGCGGCGGAATCGTACTTGCCGCCCGCGTACAGCTCACAGTAGACCAGCTCCCAGTTATAGCGCTCCTCGGTGCTGTTCCAGTCCACAGGGCAGCCTCTGCCGAAGTCCTCGACCTCAATCGACTGATCCAGAAAGCGCGTGATGATGATTTTGGAGCCGAAGCCTGCGCGCGCCTCGTCGATGGAGTTCGTGATGACCTCAAAGACGGAGTGTGCGCAGCCGTCGGGGCCGTCAGAACCGAAGATGACGGCGGGGCGCTTGCGGACCTTGTCAGGGCCTTTGAGCATCGTGATACTCTCATTGCCGTATTCCTGCTGTTTTTTCGCCATGGGGATGTTCCTTTCTATGGGCATGCAGCGAACGGGCGCACACCCGAAATAGTCATATAAAGTTAGTATAGCACATTTTCCCTAAAAATGCAAGCATCGGCGGGCGCATCCGGTTCCGGCAACAGGGGACGGCACCCGTTTCCGATCATCGGGAAGCGATACCGGCCGAAAATCCCGGAAAGGTCTTGCACAAAAATTGTTTTTGTGTTATACTGAAAGCGCAATATTCCTGCAAGGAGGACGAACCCATGAGAGAGCTTCATACAGACCGGATCACGGAAACCGTCCGCGATCTGTGCATACAGGCAAATAAAGAGCTGCCCGCGGCACTGGAGCAGTGCATCCGCTGCGGCAG
>JAFZBC010000082.1:0-1812 GCA_017561965.1 Oscillospiraceae bacterium | reverse complement strand
CCGTATGTGCGCATGGCGGTGTCCGCGCTGTCTCCGTCTTCGGCAAACAGATAGCGGACGGTGCCGTCTTCCGGCGCGTAAACCGAAATCGTCAGCATCTCAAACAGCAGGTCGCCTGCGGACACTGAATCGCCTGCGTTCAGGTCGAACGAATAAAGGGTTCCGGAGCAGGGAGCGGTAACATCCTCGAATTCAACGGCGGTGACGACGCCGTCTGTGATGGAGCAGGCGCTCAGATCGGTCTCCGCCGCTGCGGACAGACCAGCGGAAGCCGCCAGTGCGGCGAGGACAAGGATAACGGAAATCAGTTTTTTCATAGGAGTATTTCCTTTCATAACGGTTCTTGCCGGTTTATTCAACGCTCTTGAGGGCTTCCACCATATCGATCCCGCGTACTTTTCTGGTCAGCAGCCACTCAATGAAAACAGCAAATACAAAAGTAATAACGCTTGCCAGCAGGACGGATTTGATACTGACATAGCTCACAAACACCATGTTGTCAAATTCACAGGTCTTCAGGATGATGCCGACCAGCGCAATGCCGGGCGGGATCCCGAGGCAGACGCCGATCAGGGCGGTCAGCCCGCTTTCCCGCAGCATCAGGGAACGGATTTCCCGCTGGTGATACCCGAGGACTTTCAGCGTGGCGTAGTCGCGCACCCGCTCCGTGAAGTTCATGAGCCCCATGTTGTAGCAGATGATGAAAGCCAGGCCGAGCGCCGCGCCGGACATGATGGAAAACGCTGTGGCGGTGGCGTCGAGGATGGTCATGCCCTGTTCGAACTGGTCTTCCAGGTATTTGATGGAATCCGTCTCGGCCATCTCCTCGAGCTCATGCAGGCAGGAGGGGGATACGCCTTTCAGCAGCAGTGCGGAAACGGTGAAGCCACCTTTCCGGCAGCTTTCCCAGGCGGTATCGCTCATGAACAGGCCCTGCGCGGCGTTGGTGTCGGCAAAGTCCCTGATTTCCAGCAGCAGCGGTTCCGTGTCTCCTGCCAGATAGACTTCCACCGTTTCATGCAGCGTAATGCCCATGACGGAGGCCAGCTTGCGGCTGATCACTAGCCCCTCTTCCGGCATCTTCAGGATCTGCTGGTCGGCTGTCAGATGGTAAATGGTCTGGCCGTCTTTCAGCACCGTGAGCAGGCAGGCGCGTGCGTTTCCGCCGCCGTGGAGGGATACGCTTATCTCCATCACGCCTTCCGTGACTTCGGCGTCCAGCCGCTGGAGGTAACTTTCCATCGTGCCCGCTTCACCGCTCTTCAGGTCGACCCTCATGTCGTACGTGAGCGTGCCGCCGTAGTACTGCCGCATGAAGTACGTGATGGATTCCTGCAGCCCGAAGGTCGCGATGATGAGCATGTTGCAGCAGATGATTCCGACCAGCAGGATGACAGTTCTGCCCTTGTTGCGCATCAGGTTGCGGACGATCATCTTGCTGTTGAATGAGAAGCGCCTCCACAGCCCTGTCCATCTTTCAAGCAGGATGCGTGTGCCGCTCTTCGGCGGTTTCGGCCGGAGCAGATCGGATGCCGGTTCCTTCAGGGAGCGGCGGAGCGTGCCCATGCAGATGAAGACGGACAGCAGCACGGACATTACCGTCATCGACCACGCAACGTAGCCGATAGGCGCGCGGAGCATATACGGATATCTGGAATTGTGCACCATCATGTCCCAGAGGATATCCGGCAGCATGTAGTGGCCGACGAACATCCCGGCGGTCGAGCCGATCACTGAGGGGATCAGCGCATACCACAGATAATGCAGGCGGATTTCCCGGTTGTGAAAGCCGAGAGATTTCAGCGTGCCGAT
>JAFZBC010000081.1:0-3963 GCA_017561965.1 Oscillospiraceae bacterium | reverse complement strand
CTTGAGATCGAAACGCCGATGATGATGAAGTCCACGCCGGAGGGCGCAAGAGATTACCTCGTGCCGTCCAGAGTGCATCACGGTGAGTTCTACGCGCTGCCGCAGTCCCCGCAGATCTACAAGCAGCTGCTCATGGTCGCGGGCTACGACAGATACATCCAGCTTGCAAGATGCTTCCGCGACGAGGATCTCCGTGCAGACCGTCAGCCGGAATTCACGCAGATCGACCTGGAAATGAGCTTTGTCGATGTGGACGATATTCTTGATCTGACCGAGGGCTTCCTGATCCGGCTGTTCAAGGACGTCATGCACCGCGAGCTGAAAACGCCGCTGCCCAGACTGACCTATACCGAGGCCATGGAGCGCTTCGGCTCCGACAAGCCGGATCTCCGGTTCGGCATGGAGCTGACCGATCTTTCCGAAACCGTCAGGGACTGCGAGTTTGCCGTGTTCTCCGGCGCGCTTGCAGCGGGCGGCTCCGTGCGCTGCATCACCGCAAAGAAGGCGGCTGATACGCTGACGCGCAAGGAGATCGACAAGCTGACCGAAATGGTCAGAGGCATCGGCGCAAAGGGTCTTGCATATATCCGCTGGGTGGATGCGGAGCCGAACTGCTCCTTCGGCAAGTTCCTGAAGGAAGGCGAGCTTGACGCGATCCTGAAAACCGCGGGCGCGGAGCAGGGCGACGTCGTGCTGATCATTGCGGACAGAAATGCCGTGACGCTGCCGGTGCTCGGCGCACTGCGCAATCAGCTGGCGAGAAAGCTCGATCTCATTCCGGAAAACGAATTCAACTTCCTGTGGATCACCCAGTTCCCGTTCTTTGAGAAGGACGAGGAAACCGGCGAATGGCTGGCGATGCATCATCCGTTCACGATGCCGATGGACGAGTGCCTGCAATATCTGGACACCGCACCGGAGAAGGTCTTTGCAAAGGCCTATGACCTGGTGCTGAACGGCACCGAGCTCTGCTCCGGTTCGATCCGCATTACGGATTACGAATTGCAGCAGAAGATGTTTGAGTCGCTCGGCCTGACCGATGAGGAGATCGAGGCCAAGTTCGGCTTCCTCGTGGAAGCGTACAAGTACGGCGCACCGCCCCACGGCGGCCTCGGCATCGGTCTGGACAGACTGACCATGACGCTTGCGCAGTGCGATTCCCTGCGTGACGTTGTCGCGTTCCCGAAGGTGCAGAATGCCCGCGAGCTGATGAGCGGCTGCCCGTCCCCGGTGGACAAGGAGAGCCTTGATATCCTCGGCATTGCGGCGATCAAAGAGGACTGAGTATTCAGCATAACAGGGGAGCGATCCCCGGACAGAAGCAACCGAACCGTATGAACCGGATTGAAGGAGGTATGTACCGTGATTTGCAAACGCTGCGGCTCTCAGATTTTCAACAATGCAACAAGCTGTCCGTTCTGCGGCGCCGTGACCGGCGCTGAGAATGAAACTGATACGAGCCGGAATCTGATTCCGGATCTGGAATCCCTTTCCGCACCCGCTGCACCGCCGGAGCAGTTTGCTGCACCGGAGGTGCCCCCGCAGCCGGATTCCGGTGCGCCGGTGCAGAATCCGTTTGCGGATGATCCGATTCCGAAGAACCCGTTTGCGGATGATCCGATTCCGAAGAACCCGTTTGCGGACGATCCGATCCCGAAGAATCCGTTTGCGGACGATCCGATCCCGAAGAATCCGTTTGCGGACGATCCGATCCCGAAGAATCCGTTTGCACAGAATCCGTCCCCGCAGAATCCGCTGCCGCCGCTGGGCGGTGCGGGCGGACCATCCGCAAGCAGCTTTTCACCGCTGCCGCCGATCTCCAGCGTGCAGGGCAGCGGCGCAGGCGTATCCGGAAAGTTCCCGATGCGCCTGACCGCAAAGATTATGATCTGCATTGCGCTCCTGTGCTTCTTCATGCCGTTTGTCACGGTGTCCTGCTCCATGGGCGACCTGGGCAGTGACAAGGTCATTGCGACCTACAACGGCTTCGAGCTCATGAGCGGCAATCTGGATTATGAAGATCCGGCGGCCAAGATGAACGAATCACTCAACGGGATGTTCGGCGAGGGATTCTTTAATGATTACGCGGATGCGAGTGCGGACGATGACGATGACGACAGCGGATTCGGCTTTGAGGACGTCGGCGCGGACGATGATATGCTCAGTCTGTTCGGCAATGTGCAGCAGGAGCAGAACGCGGCTGCGGAAGCTGCGGAAGAGGCTGAGGCCGGTGCGGATCAGCAGAAGAAAAACTACTATCTGATCGGCGCGTTCATCTGCGGCATTGTCGCGTTCGGACTGCTCTTTATCAAGGACAAAAAGCTGGAGATCGTCAGTATGCTGTTCAGCGTGATCGCGGCCATGCTGACGCTGATCTCCTCACTGACCTTTACCTCATTCTATCATGTCACGGCGAGTGAGGAGATGGCACAGCTGATCAAGGTCAAAACAAGGTACGGCGTGTATACGGTCGCCGTGTTCTTTATTCTTGCTGCTGCGGCGGCGCTGATGGAACAGATCAACGTCAACAGCAGCACCGGCGATTACTGAGAAAAATAATCATTCGAGAGGGATTTCCAAATGAACGTAAACGAACTGATGGCGCTGATCCGCACGGAAATGACCGGCGATCCGGAAAAGGATATCAAGCATTTGCAGGATATGGCGCATGACCTCCGCAGAGAGGAAAACGCAAATGAACTGCTTTCCGCAATCGCGGACTACGCTTTCAACATGATGCCCGAAAACGCAAAGGAAACCATGAAGGAAACGACCTTTGTCGAGGGCAAGCGCATGGACCGCGTATTCGGTGAGGTCAGAACGCTCGTCAATGCCGGAAACTGCGCAGAGGCGGAACCCAAGCTGCGCGCGATCTCCGACAAGATCAGGGAACATTTTGAGGACAAGGAGCCGAAGTGGTTCAGCTTCCGCAATCCGTTTGAGTATCATATGTACCGCTTCCTCTATCCCGAGGACACGGTCTTTGAGCGCGCGCCGTTTGATTTTGCGCATTACCTTGCGCTGTACAGCTATGTGCTGGTCGAGCTGGGACAGGTGCCTGCGGCGGAAACCGCAGTCCGCAGAGCGATCAAGTTCAACCCGGTTGCGGCGGACATCCGCTTTGAGCTTGCGGAGATCTGCAAATTCGCGCACAATCAGGAGCAGCTCCTGCGCGTGAATCAGGAAACGCTGCCGCTGTGTACGGACGGTGCGTCCATCGCGCGCGTGCTTGCGAACATGGGCTTCTATTGCTATGTCGCGCAGGAATTTGCGGACGCGGCTGCCTTCTACTTCGAGAGCCTGCGCTTCCAGAAGAATCAGGCGGTTGATTTTGAATTGCAGGACGTGCTGAAGCGCATGAAGACCTTCGGCATCAAGTTTGCGCCGCCGACACGCGGGCAGACGCTCGATACCTATGATAAGTACGGGCTGCCGGTGCCGCCGAATGATGCGCTGGTCAATCTGGCGCTGACGCTCGCGGACAATGCGCGCAATTACGGGCGGCTGGATCTGGAAAGCCACTTCCTGCATACCGCATATACCATGACGAACAATGTTGAGATCCTGGAAAGACTGGAGCGCGTTGCCGCTGAGATGAAGGCCGAGCGCGAAAATCAGTAATCAGAAAGCGGCGCTGCCCGCGCGGGCGGGTTCCCGCTGCGGATGACGCCGCTTTGCTTTGTGATACGGAAAAAAGGAGGCTGTTATGATACGGATTCTGCCGTCTGACGGACGCTTGCAGTATATGGGACGCATTGATATGCGGGAGCCGGATGCGCCGGATTTTTACTGGGCGGGTTCGCTCGTGCAGTTTGCATTTACCGGGAATCAGCTTGTGCTGATCATCGAAAACCACGCGAACTTTGCAGGCTTGCAGCTCGGGTGCATCCTGGACGGGAACGAAATGCAGATCGCGCTCGGGGATGCGGACAACCGCTATGATATTCCGGTATCCGGCGCGGG
>JAFZBC010000080.1:0-3496 GCA_017561965.1 Oscillospiraceae bacterium | reverse complement strand
TAGGCATACGGAATCCGCTGCGCATCCGTAATTTCAGAAATTACCTGCTCTGCGGTCTGCGTATCCGTCAATTCGTCCGCCGCATCTTCGCCGCGCGAAGATGGATAGATAGAAATCTCTGTAGAAGTCTTTGTAGTAATCTCTGTATTTGTCTGGGGAAATTTACTATAGGGGTCTGTCGAAATTTCGGCACACCCCCCTCGAAATTCCGACACAGGGGTATCAGAAATTTCGTCAGATGCCCCGTCCGATTCTTCGGGACACCCGTCCGGTGAAATTTCACCACATGGGTAGGTGAGCGTTTTCAGGCGCTCCACATCGAGCGCAAGATAGAGAACATTGGCGTAAACCATGCCGTTGGACCGCAGCGTGCGGAACTCCCGGCGCACAACACCCATTTCCTCAAGGAACACAATCGCATCCTTGGCCTGACCGGACGAGCAGCCGAACTGCTCCGCGATCTGCGAATAGCTTCGCTGCAAGAGGTCATCACGGAACTTCTTCTGATAACCGATGATCTGACCGGTTCCCTCGTCGCGGATCTCCCGCGGGCGATACCAGTAGACGATATCCGCGAGGATATTGATTGCCAGCAGATGCGGTTTCGGGTGCTTCAGGTCAGACTTGACAAAAATGCGGTACCAGTTCTGTGGTATCACATTGCCGGTAAAGGCAACTTCTCTCAGCTGGTCACAGGTCGGGATTCCGGTCGTATACATGATAACTTCCTCCGTTTCAGAGCAATTTGAAACAGAAAAGGTGCTGGCGGATCCGCCAGCAATCTTGCCAGCAACCAGAAAAACTAGGCGGACTATACGGACGAAAATGTGTTTTACGGATAAACGAAATGGCCCAAAAAGCACTAAAAAAGCCCATTTCAGACGAAATGGGCAATCAAAAATATAGGCGTATAGACTCCTAAGCAGCAGGCCATCGGTTCGATTCCGGTTCGGGGTGCTCTGCATCAGCGGAAATGCGCGGCTATTCGCGTGTTTCCGCTGATTGTCGTTTCTGAATACTATGCTGAAAGTGCGCGGCGCTGGTCTGCCGGAAGTCAGAGCCCTGTTTTCATTTTCCGCGGCTGCGTGCCTCCTGACGGACAGGCATGAATCAAACACAAAATCCGGAACCGACGTCACTGTCTGTTCCGGATTCTTCTTATATTTCATACTGTCTGAGTTCACAGTTTCCCATAAAGAACTGCGAGAACGCCTCCGCGGTCATGTCGCGGAAATAGGTTTCCGCAACGCGGCATACGCCGCCGTGACAGACGCAGAGCACGGTCATGCCTGCGTACTGCCGCCGGATGTCGTCAATGCAGCCGTAAACGCGGTGCGCGAGCTGGAGCAGCGATTCGCCGCCGTCCTTCATGCGGACGCCGAATGCCAGCTTGGCGTCCTGAAAATCCGGGGTGCTTCCGCGCGGCTGATCCTCATACGAGCCGTAATCCCATTCCCGCAGACGCGCATCGGTTACAACAGGCACATGCAGCTGCTCTGCAATGATCTCCGCAGTTTTGCGGGCGCGCTTCAGCGGTGAGCAGATAATCAGGCCGATGTCCCGGTGTTCTGCGCAGATTGCTGCGAGCCTGCGTGCCTGCGCGAGCCCGGATTCTGTCAGCTCGCAGTCTGTCACGCCGCTGATATGATCTGCGGCGTTCATTGTCGTTTCGCCGTGCCGGGTGAAGTAAATGCGCGTTTTCTGCGGCGGGAGCGTCTTTGCAGCCGGTGCAGATTCCGGCGGCAGATGCCCGTTTGTGTCGCGGAACAGCTGCATCATTTCATTCGTCAGGCTGTGCTGCTGCGGCTGTAATTCCAGCTCCTCCGGTCTGACCCAGCACGCGGATTTCAGCTCGGATGTGTCCATGGTGATCACATCGCTGCCGTCGGCTTCGCAGAAAAAGCCCATCAGCAGATCCTGCGCCATGCCCCACGGCTGCGATTTGTAATACCGGATATTCTTCACGCGCAGGCCGGTTTCCTCCATGACCTCGCGCGCGGCGCATTCCTCTGCGGTTTCCCCGATTTCCGTGAAGCCCGCTACAAGCGCATTGTGCGCATAGCCGCGGCGGTACCGTGTCACAAGGATCCGCCCGTTGCTGATGACGCCGACAATCACCGCGGGATTGATCCGCGGGTAGATTTTGTGACCGCATTCCGTGCAGAACAGCGCACGCTCCCGGTCATCGTGCTGCATAGCCCCGCGGCAGATGCCGCAGAACCGGTTGTCGGAATACCATTGGTGCAAATGATGCGCTGTAAATGCCGCATAGAGATACTTTCCGGCGCACCGGTCGCGCAGCTCCCGGATCGGATAATACTGATACCCCGCCGGGACAGCGGCGGCCTCCGCCAGAAAGAACGGCTCATCATCGACGGAAAAAAGATAGACCGGTGCGCTGTCTTGCAGCGAAAGTGCGCGATACTGCGGAATATGCAGCACATTGTCCCGGACGGAAGCAAGCAGTCTGCCGTCCTGAAAGCACATGATCCTGCTGTCCGGCTGCGGCAGCTTCGTCTGAAAGCTGTTGTCAAGTCTGCTTGGAAAAATATCCTGAATCATATCTGACCACCCTGTTTTCTTTGAAATATCGTCCTTATTATAGCATATTCTGTCGTAAAGTGCAATGGGAGCAGGCGGAAATCAATCTTTCGGTTTGCTGCATGGGCGCTAAAACGGAGGGCGGCACTGCCGCCTTATAGCATATTCTGTCGTAAAGTGCAATGGGAGCAGCGTCAGACAGGCAACCAGAGCCTTTTTATATGCTTCTGTTGCTGCATTTCTGTCTTTGCCTCCGTGATTGCGCGCTTATCACGGCACGAAAACAATGCAATGTTTTCAGAATCTTCCATCCCGTTCACCGCTTGCTTTTTGCAGCTTTATCTGTTATAATAACGGTAACAGCCCGAAAGGAGAATGCATATGCTGTTTCTTTGTTATCCCAAATGCACAACCTGCAAAAAGGCGCAGCGCTGGCTCGATGAAAACGGCCTGACCTATACGCTGCGCGACATCAAAACGGACAACCCGACCGCCGCAGAGCTCGCAGACTGGCAGAAGCGGAGCGGTCTGCCGCTGAAACGCTTTTTCAATACGAGCGGGCAGCTTTACCGAGAGCTGGAGCTTTCCAAAAAGCTGCCGGATATGCCGGAAACAGAGCAGCTTTCTCTGCTGGCATCCGACGGCATGCTCGTCAAGCGCCCGATCCTTGTCACGGAGCAGACCGTACTGGTCGGCTTCCGGGAAACGGAATGGGACAAGCTGAAATAACAGACAGAAAAACAGCGGATCTCTGCACGGGATCCGCTGTTTTTTGTTTTCTTTGAATGCTTCTGTCACGGATCCGCCGGATGCGCCGTTCCACCCAGCAGCTGAAACTGACGGTTCACGCGCGCGGCGGCCTGTGCGCGGAAATCGGGCGGCCCGATAATCTCCAGCACCGGCCCGAAGCTCAGCAGCTGAATCAGCAGCTCCGTTTCGTCCTGTTTGTCGTACC
>JAFZBC010000011.1:0-3580 GCA_017561965.1 Oscillospiraceae bacterium | reverse complement strand
CGCCGCAAGCGGCTTATTCTCTCCCCTCCCTTAAGGTTTCCTCTCAGACTCTCTTTCCTTATTCCTCTCCTCTCTTGCTCCGCGTTTCAGCAGAGTGCCAGGGAGAAGCAGCTTTACAGAAGCCGCCCCGCGGCGTGAACTTGACAAGTGGGGAGAGCATCGCTTTATTTACCCGTGGGAAAATGCCAGCGGGCGCTGCTCGCCCCATTTTTAATCCATCGGAGATACCGACATATTATATCAGCCCCAGCGACTGCTTCCAGGCGAGGATCCGCAGAACGGAGGCGTCGAGCTGTTTCTCGTCGATTTCGCCTTCCTGCACCGCCGCAACGATTGCCGCGACAGATTCCGTAAACTCTCCGTAACAGAGCATATCATTTCCGGCGAGCACCGCAGCAACAGCGGGATTTCTTCCCTCCGTAAACTGCGTGATCGCGTTCATGGCGAGGTCGTCCGAGATAATCACGCCGCGGAACCCGAGCTCCTCCCGGAGAATGCGGTGAACCTCCGGCGAAAGCGACGCGGGATGCGCATTGTCCATGCATTCCACAATGTTGTGACTCACCATGACCGAATCAGCGCCCGCTGCAATCCCGGCTGCAAACGGCAGAAGATCGCGTGATTCAAACACGTCGTATGCGCGGCTGTCGTAGGCCATATTCAGGTGCGTGTCCGCACTGCCGCCGTAGCCCGGAAAATGCTTCAGCGTCGTGCCGAGGCGGCATTCCTTCAGGATGCTGACAACGTCCGTGATATAGTCCGCGGTTTCATTGGCGTCCGTGCTGAAACAGCGCGGATAGATGAAATCGTTTTCGGTCAGCGGAACGTCGCAGACCGGCGCGAGATTGACATTGAGGCCGAGATCCAGCAGGAAATCTGCCTTTTCGACGGCATCGGATCCGATCAGATCCATACCGCCCAGTTCAAACAGATAGCGCGGGCTGAAAAAGATGCTGTTCCGGAGCTGCGGGTTCAGGCTGACGCGGTTGACCGTGCCGCCCTCCTCATCGACCGAGAGCAGCAGCGGGATGGCCGCCGCCTCCTGAAAGCCTGCGGTCATTGCACGCACCTGCTCTGCGGATTTGTTCGCAAACGGCTGTGCAAACAGGCAGAGCCCGCCTGCGCCGTTTTTGCAGGCCTCCGCGCCGACAGATTCGTCCGTGCAGCCGACCAGCATCATCTGTGCGGCCTTTTCCTCGACCGTCATGGTCTGCATGAGCGATACCAGCGCCGGATCATCCGGCGGTGTGTAGACGTCGGTCGTGGTTGTCGTGATCACAGTGGTCGTGAGGACGCCCTCCGGATATTCGATTTCTCTTTCCTCGTTATACGGCGTGATCGGTTGCGTGAGCGCACAGCCGCAGAGAATCACGGCTGCCGCTGCCGGAATCAGCGCAGCAGCATATTTCCAGAACGGGTGCATATCGCAGCTCCTTTTGCAGCGCGTCAGTTTTTCAGGCTTTGCATCGGTGCAGGGATGCGTCCGCCGCGCGCGATGAATTTTTCAGCACTTTCGCCTCTGACCGGCATAACGGGGCCGACGCCGAACAGGCCGCCGAAGTCAAGCATTTCGCCCTCTTTTTTGCCGATGGCCGGAATGACGCGGACGGCAGTCGTCTTGCTGTTGACCATGCCGATGGCGGCTTCATCCGCGATGATCGCAGAAATGGTCGAGGCGGGGGTATCGCCGGGAATGACGATCATATCCAGACCGACGGAGCAGACCGCGGTCATTGCTTCGAGCTTTTCGATCGAGAGCACGCCGGAAACCGCCGCGTCGATCATACCGGCATCCTCAGAAACCGGGATGAATGCGCCGGAGAGTCCGCCGACGCTGGACGACGCCATGACGCCGCCCTTTTTGACGGCATCGTTGAGCAGTGCAAGTGCCGCGGTCGTGCCGTGCATACCGCAGACGGAAAGTCCCATGCCCTCCAGAATATGCGCGACGGAGTCACCGACCGCCGGTGTCGGGGCAAGGGAGAGATCGACGATGCCGAACGGGACGCCGAGCATTTTGGAAGCACGCGTGCCGACCAGCTGACCCATGCGGGTGATCTTGAACGCGGTACGCTTGATGATGTTCGCAAGCTCGTCGATCGAAGCATCGGGATATTTTTCGATTGCGGCGCGGACAACGCCCGGGCCGGAAACGCCGACATGCACCTCGCAGTCCGGCTCACCGACGCCGTGGAATGCGCCGGCCATAAAGGGGTTATCCTCCGGTGCATTGCAGAGGATGACCAGCTTTGCCGGGCCGAAGCACTGCTGATCGGCAGTCAGGACGGCGGCTTCGCGGACGATCTCGCCCATGAGCTTCACGGCGTCCATGTTGATGCCTGCTTTGGTTGAACCGACATTGACCGAAGCGCAGAGATTCTTGGTTTCGGCAAGTGCCTGCGGGATCGCGCGGATCAGCGCCTCGTCACCGGCAGAGAAGCCCTTGTGGACGAGTGCGGAAAAGCCGCCGATGAAGTTGACGCCGGTCGTTTCCGCAGCGCGCTGGAGCGTTCTGGCGAGCAGCACCGGATCACCGCCGCGTGTCGCGGAAACAAGCATGGCAGCGGGCGTGATGGAGATACGCTTATTGATGATCGGGATGCCGTATTCGGTTTCGATCTGCTGGCCGGTCGTCACGAGCTTTTCCGCCTTGTGCGTGATTTTCTCGTAGACTCTGTCGCAGACCGTGTGCATATCCTCCGCACAGCAGTCCAGCAGCGAGATGCCCATGGTGATCGTGCGGATGTCAAGGCACTCGTCCTGGATCATGCGGATTGTTTCCAGAATATCAGAGGTATTGAGCATGGCGGCCTCCTGTCAAATGCGGTGCATGGAGTTGAAAATATCCTCATGCATGACATGAATGGACAGTCCAAGCTCCTTGCCCAGCGCAGTGAGCGCGGCGGACAGCTCCGAGAAATCGCAGCTCAGGCTGCGGATGTCCACGAGCATGAACATGGCGAACAGATCCTGCAAAACGCTCTGCGTGACTTCGATGACGTTGGCGTTGCGCTCTGCGCAGATGCCGCTGACCTTGTGCAGGATGCCGACGGTATCGTGACCGATGACGGTGATAACAGCTTTCATGGCAAATGCCTCCTTATGATGCTGACGGGTGGTTTGCGTGCATACGCACATTCAGTTTATTATACCATAAAAAAGGAAATTTTGCAAGTGATTCACAGACGTGAACAGAAGTTTTCGGCCTCGTATCGTTGGGAGAAGTTTGCTTTTGATTTTTCAGTATAGTTGAATGGGAGAAAATGCAAAACACTTTTGTTTCTTCGCTTGATCCTTTTGTCCGTTGTTTATTTTCGCTGGGCGCGGGGCGCGAATCCTGAGAGGAAACCACAAGAGAGGGGAGAGATGCGCCGCAAGCGGCTTATTCTCTCCCCTCCCTTAAGGTTTTCTCTCAGACTCTCTTTCCTTATTCCTCCCCTCTCTTGCTCCGCGTTTCAGCAGAGTGCCGGGGAGAAGCAGCTTTACAGAAGCCGCCCTGCGGCGTGAACTTGGCAAGTGGGGAGTGCATCGCTTTATTTACCCGTAGGGAAATGCCAGCGGACGCTGCCCGCCCGCGAAT
>JAFZBC010000079.1:0-2065 GCA_017561965.1 Oscillospiraceae bacterium | reverse complement strand
ACTGGAGCGGCTCCTACAAGGAGAACTCCAACCTCCACGCAAAGCTGGATCCGGAAGCAATGCAGAACACCGACCTCGGCTGCGTCTGCTCGCTGGCGAACACCCTCATCTACTATGCAGCTGCAAACGGCGTGAAGTCTGATGCTGCTAAGACGCAGGGCACTGAGCTGCCGGATAAGGCTCTCTATCTCGCAAATCAGCTGATCGACCGCGTCTGGATCAAGGGCCGTGACGATATCGGCTGCTCCAGAACGGAGCACAACGGCTCTCTGGCTCGTTTCTGGGCACAGAAGGTCTATGCAGGCGGCAGCTCCGGTGAGTATCCGTATGGCTATACCGTCAAGGACGACTCCACCTTCGTCGAGATTCGTCCGATGTACGAAGATCCGAATCAGTCCTACTCCGATCTGTATGCTGAGCTGAAGGCTGCATACGAAAAGGACGTCGCAAACGGCGCGAAGATCAAGGAATTCAGCGGCTCTTACAGCTACGGTATGGACTGCCGTACCGGCAACGACGACTTCAAGAACGTTGAAGCTGTCGATCTGAACTACCACAGATTCTGGCACGCAGGTGACGTCATGATGGCGAACGGTGCAATGGCACTGCTCTATCCGGATGTCAAGCCCGATCCGAACGGCGGAGAAGTCACCACCACTCCGGCGCCTGTCACCACCACTGCGGCGCCTGTCACCACGCCGGCTCCGGATACCACTCCGGCTCCTTCTACTGAGCTGAAGCCGGGCGTCTGGGGCGACACCAACTGCTCCGGCGGCGTCGATGTTTCCGATGCTGTTCTGCTTGCGAAGTACCTCAACGCAGATGCTTCCGGTAATGTTACCGAGCAGGGCCGCGTGAACGCAAACGTCATCAAGGGCGAGCTCGACGGTGAGGACCTCTCTGCAATCCTCATGCTGATTGCAAAGATCATCACCCAGACCGATTGCCCGCTCGATAAGCTGCCGAACGTCGGTGCATAATCCGATTTGGTACGCTGAAACGCAATCATAAGAAAGCCGGTTCCCGAAAGGGGACCGGCTTTTTGCTGCCTGATTTTTGTAACATTTATCTCTTGATTTTCCAAGGGATTTGTGGTATACTAAAGTGATGAACCATGTATTGTGGGATATCATACACGATCAGAAAGAAGGGATTGCTGCTTATGCCTAAGAGTATGACCGGCTACGGACGCGCTCAGCGCCTCGCGGACGGACGCGACGTGCTCGTGGAGATCCGTGCCGTCAATCACAGATACTATGAGTTTTCTGCGCGGCTCCCGCGCACCTGCATGTATCTGGAGGAAAAGCTCAAGAGCTTCCTGAACGGGAAGATCGCACGCGGCAAGGTTGAAGTCAGTGTGACAATCACCCGCCCGGACGGAAAAGACGCGCAGATCGCCGTCAACCGCTCCATTGCGGAGGGATATGTCGAAGCACTGCGCACGCTGAATCAGACCATGCAGCTGGAGGACGACATTACGCTGACATCGCTGCTGCGTCTGCCCGATGTCTTTACCGTGACCAAAGAGCAGGAGGATGAGGCTGCCGTCTGGGCGATCGTTTCTGAGGCTGCCGAGGAAGCGCTCAGTTCCTTCCTGCAAATGCGCGCGGCAGAGGGCGAACGCCTCGCGGCGGATCTCTCCGGCAAGCTGGACGGTCTGGAGCAGATGCTCCGCACGGTCGAGTCGATTGAGCCGGGCGTCGCGGAAAGCTACCGTGCCAAGCTGCTCGCCAAACTCAATGAGCTGCTGGGTGATACCAACATTGATGAGCAGCGGATCCTGACGGAAACCGCCATTTTTGCGGAAAAAACTGCGATTGACGAGGAAACCGTCCGCCTGCACAGCCATCTGGCACAGTTCCGGACGCTGCTTCAGTCGCCCGAGCCCGTCGGCAGAAAGCTCGACTTCCTGGTGCAGGAAATGAACCGCGAGGTCAACACCATCGGCTCCAAGGCACAGGATCTCAGCATCACCAGACTCGTCGTGGATATGAAATCCGAGATCGAAAAGATCCGTGAGCAGATCCAGAACATTGAATGACCGAAAGGAGCAGCTATGCGTCTT
>JAFZBC010000078.1:0-1656 GCA_017561965.1 Oscillospiraceae bacterium | reverse complement strand
GCAAGGAAATCTCTCCGGAGATCCAGCTGGAAAAAATGGCGATCGGTGCAGCATATCTCGAACAGGTTCTCGCACAGCTGGCACCGGAGGTCAAGGCTGCCGGACGGCTGGAAAACGGCATCTTCTTTACGCTGGAGGGCAACGGTGCAGGCTCGCTGATCGGCAGACGCGGCGATACGCTCGACGCTTTGCAGTATCTGACCTCGATGGTCGCAAACCGCGGCGATAAGGACTATGTCCGCCTGACGATTGACACCTGCGGCTACCGCGAAAAGCGCAGAAAGGCACTTCAGGATCTGGCGCAGCGCATCAGCAAGAGCGTGCTCCGCACCGGCAGAAGCGTCGCGCTGGAGCCGATGAACCCTTATGAGCGCCGCATTATTCACTCCGCTGTGACCGAGATCGAGGGTGTGTCCTCTCATTCGTCCGGCGAGGAGCCGAACCGTAAGGTTATCATCACAAATGATTCCGCACCGGATTACAAGAAGGATGATAAGAATGCGCGCGGCTTCCGCAGCGGAAACGGTCGGTTTGACCGGAATGACCGCAAGGGCGGCCGTCCGCAGCGGAATCACGACCGCCGTGACCGCCGCGACCGCAGACCGAGCGGAGAAGGCCCGCGTAAGCTGGATCTTTCCACCAGCTTTGAAAAGGATTACAAGAGACCGAAGCCGGAGGATTCCCTGAATGCCGGCGTTTACGGCAAGATCGACATTTAACGGATCGGGCGGCGCTTTGCCGCCCTTTCTTTTTGAGGTAAATATGAAAACGATCGCTGCAATTTCAACGCCGGAT
The DNA here is from genome assembly GCA_017561965.1 of Oscillospiraceae bacterium. GTDB lineage: Bacteria > Bacillota > Clostridia > Oscillospirales > Ruminococcaceae > Firm-04. The sequence goes on along the minus strand of JAFZBC010000078.1, from coordinate 861 downwards.
GCCGCCGGCGGAATTGCCATGATTCGCATTTCCGGACCGGAATCACTGCGGATCGCAGATGAGATTTTTACTGCCGCAAACGGCACGAAAGTGACGGAAATGCGCGGATATACCTGCGCCTACGGAACCGTGTCCGACGGCAGTGAAATCCTCGATGATGTGGTTCTGACTGTATTCCGCGCGCCGCACAGCTATACCGGAGAAGATACGGTTGAGATCACATGCCACGGCGGAATATATTTAACAAAAAGAATTCTGATGACGGTGTATCTGCACGGCGCGGATCCCGCAGGCGCCGGAGAGTTCACCAAGCGTGCGTTCCTGAACGGCAAGCTGTCGCTTTCTCAGGCAGAGGCCGTCATGGATGTGATTCAGGCGGACGGAGAGTCTGCGCTGCGGCTGGCGAATTATGCGAAAAGCGGCAGACTTGGCACAGAAATGGAACACATCAGCATCGAGCTGGTCGATCTGATGTCTGCGCTCGCCTACTGGCTGGACGATGCGGAGGAATGTCCGCCGGAGCTGGAACGCGGGACACTGACTGCACAGCTCAGCAGAATATGCACGCATCTGCGTGAAATGTCTGCACGCTATCAGGACGGGCTCGTGCTTCGGAGCGGTATCCGGACGGTACTGCTTGGCAAGCCGAATGCCGGAAAATCTTCCGTCATGAACTGGCTTTGCGGGACAAACCGGAGTATTGTGACTGAGATTGCCGGAACGACGCGCGACGTCGTGACGGAACAGGTCAAAATCGGTTTATATACACTGATTTTGTCTGATACTGCCGGGCTTCGGGAAACGGAAAACGCAATCGAAGCCATCGGGATTTCCCAGGCGTATCTGGAGTTGGATAAGGCT
>JAFZBC010000077.1:0-1601 GCA_017561965.1 Oscillospiraceae bacterium | reverse complement strand
TGCTGTCCCGCAATCGTGACTGTTTTCATGCTGATGCGTTCTCCCCCAGAATGCGGAGTGCATTCTGATATGTGATCAGATCCAGTTCCTCCGCGGTCAGGCCGAGCGACCGCAGATAACGCAGCGTATCCGCAGGATCCTCCCACGGCGAATCTGAACCGAACAGGATCTTGTCCGCGCCGTGATCCCGGATGATCCGCAGGCACTGCGCCGGCGCAAGGAATTTCCAGATGAATGCCGTATCCATCAGGATCGGCGTCCCGACAAGATACCGCTCAACGTCGTCCCACATATCCCAGCCGCCGAGATGCGCTGCGATCAAGCGACTGCCGGACGTTACCGTCAGAACATGTGCGATGCGCTCCGGCGTTGCGTAAAGCGGCGGCGGCAGACCGATGTCCGAGCCTGCATGGAACATCACAAGCAGGCCGAGCTGCTCGCATTTCCGGATGATGCGGATGCTCTCCGGGCTGTCGATGTACGACTGCTGAAACTGCGGGTGCAGCTTGATGCCCCGGAACCCGCGCTCCGCCAGCGAACAGAGCACGTGCTCCCAGTCCGGATCTGCCGGATGCACCGTTCCGAAGGACAGCGCCTGCGCGGAACGCACCTGCTCCGCGTACCGGTTGATGGTTTCCGTCTGCGAGGGCTTCGTCGCGATCGGCAGGCAGATGCTTCTGTCCACGCCGGACTTCTGCATCAGATCAAGCAGCCCGTCCAGCGTCGCGGGGCGGTAGATCAGCGTATTGCTTTCGCAGTATGCGTCGCCCTGCTCGCGGCGGATGCCCGCCAGCAAAGCCGCAACGCTGCGCTCCGCAATATGCTCCGGAAAAATATGGGTGTGAAAATCAATCAGCATGGAGTCCCCCGCCTTACATATATTCCGCAAGCCAGCCGTAGGCCTCCAGGCGCGGCACGTCGGTTTCGTTCAGGATCATATCCAGAATCTCATCCACGTCCTCACAGGCCGCATACTGCTTGCGTTCTTCATAATCCTGATTCTCCGAAACGGCTGCGCGCAGCTCGTCCGGATCGTCAATATCCCCGTAGTAGTATTCGTCCGTTTCCCACGGTTCTACGGAGAATTTCGCATAATTCATGCAATAATACAGCGCCGCGAAGGTACGCTCTCTGCCAAGCGTGCGGCGGAGCATCGCAAACACCGGCGTCATGGCGCTGTCCGTGCGGAGATTGTCCGAAAACACCTGACAGAGCAATGCCTGCGGATCAACGGCATCCGCATCCGGATCGGCAAACACCGCATCCAGATCGGTATTAGCAAGCAGCTCTTTCGCAAGATTTTCCAAATCAAATGCGAGCAGCGGCTGCTCGGGATCATCGTCCTCCTCCAGAAACCGCGAGGCGTACATCTGATAGATCCGGACGCTGCCCTGAATCATACTGAGCAGCGAAAGATACTCTGCAAAATTGCGGTACTGATGCCGCTTTTCCCTGGCCATCAGCTCCCAGATCATGTTGAACCAGATCATATACTCGCCGTCCGCACGCCAGTCGCCGCCGCTGATATTCCGTTCAAATTCCGCTTTTGTATACTGTTTCATACGCTGTTCCTCCGCATATCCGGAAAAGGCTGCACAGTT
>JAFZBC010000076.1:0-3974 GCA_017561965.1 Oscillospiraceae bacterium | reverse complement strand
CGTGAAGATGTATCTCCGATGGATTCAGAATGGGGCGCTGCCCCCATGATCAATCCATCGGAGATACCTATATACAAATGAACGGGCGCTGACTGTTTTGTCAGCACCCGCTGTTTTTACCGGATATACTTGTAATTCTCCTCGTAAACCTTGACCTCATGCGACTGATACCGCTCCGTGAACGCGGTGACGGCCTGATCATACAGATCCTGCCGCACCTGATTCTGCCAGCCGGTCTGCGCATTGCTGCCCTCAAAGAACACCAGCATACAGCCGGTCGTGCGCTCAGAGATCATCATATCGCCCTTTTTCCGTTCCCGGTCAAAGGCCCATGCGGAAACCTCGTCGCCGTAGGTTGTGCGCGAGGCGGAGTATCCGCTGACCAGTCCGCCGTTCGGATAGGTTTCCGCATCCTCGGAATACTCATAGGCCAGAGAGGCAAACTCCGCGGACGGATCCTCAGCCGCCGCCGCCTGATCCTTCAGCTCATTTGCAAAGGAAACCGCATTTTCAATGCCGTCATAGTCCGCCGCAGTCAGATACAGCACGCGGATATCGACCGTTTTGGATTCGTCCGGTGCAGGCCGCTCGCGCAGCATATAAACCTGCGCACTGCACGCCTCCTCATGTACCAGCAGCGTGCATTCGTTCTGCTGTGCGCCGTTCAGCACCCAGCTCTGCACTTCTTCGGGATAGCTGCTGATCGTCTTGGTGATGGTCAGGTCGCCCGCGATCTGCTCGGCGTCTGACTTGTCAACCTTTTTCTGCTCCGTGAGATATTTGAACACGAATTCGGAATATTCCTGTTGTGTTTTGCATTCAGAAAGCGCCTGCGCCGACTCCAGCGCCGCATCATGTTCTGCAAGGTCGCCGTTCACAATGCCTGCCGGATCCCATGTAAAGGTATATCCGAGCGTGCTGACATTCAGGTATTCGTTGCGGTGCGCGTCGTAGTGATCCCGGATCTGGTCGTCGGTGATCTCAATGCGTTCCTGTACGCTGCGCTGATAATTCGCCGCCAGAATATTGATCTCTGCGGTCTTTGCAACGTCCTCCGGGGTGACGCCCTTCTGATAGCGTCCCTCCTCCATCTGTTCACCGATCCGCTTGCAGTCCGCAAGCTCCTCGTCACTGAGCTGATAGCCTGCCTGATACGCCGTTTCGCAGAGCTGGAGATTCATTTTGACGGTTTCCATGGTCTTATCCATGAACATGTCAAACCAGGTCTGCTCATCGGAATACTTCTGCTCGCGCAGGGATTTGTTCTGGTCGAATACGGCAATGCCGCTGTCACCGGCCGCATAGGCCAGATAGCTTTCCTCGCACTGCTTGAAATAGCACGCGAGCATGGCCGCCGTGACCTGATAATGCTCGGTTTCCGCGACGATCTGCTTGCGCATCGAGGAGCCGCTGTGCGTGATCGCATACCGGATGCCAAGCACTGCTGCAACGGCTGCCGCGACGCCCGCTGCGCCGATCGCTGCTTTTTTGATCACGGCTGCGCGCTTTTCCTTTTTCGCGGCTGCCAGCTTCTTTTTCTTTTCCGCATCCCGTTCCTTGGCGGCTGCAAAGGCTGCCTGCCGCTGGGCTTCGGTCTGCTTCTGATTCTTTTTGCTCATCTGAAACGGATTCCTTTCTTTCGTGTTGGCTTATGTGCCTGCCTGCTCTGCTGCCGCAGGTGCGGGTTTCAGCATTTTCGCAAGGCCGTCCGGTGCGGTGACAGTATCTGCCCCGCAGAGGATCAGGATCTGGGAATAGGTGCCGGTGGTCAGGGCGGACCAGTCGGTATCGCCGGTCAGCTCCAGATTGACCGCGTCAATGATATGGTAATGGTGGATCAGAAACGGGATCATCGCGGCGCCGAACCGGTCGGTCAGCAGCAGCAGATCCTTGCTGTTCTGATGCGCGGTTTCCACGCGGATGACCGGCTCCGCGGCGGAGAAGAATACGCGCGTCGGATCGTCCTCCAGGTCATCCGCCTGCAAGCGGTAATAGGAATCGAACTGCTCTCTGCCTTCGCTGCGGCGGACGGTCACGGTGATGTCCTCCGGATCCTCGCTGAGGGTATACAGGTCAATGATGTCCGGCTGGATCTTGTTATAGGCGCTTTCCTGCACAAGACGCCCGCGGTAATCGTCGCGGAAATGCCGGACAGAAAATTTATCGTATCCGACAGCCGCAAACCCGAGCCGCCGGATTGCGGAGCGATAGACGCAGTATGCGCCGTAGCTTGTCCAGCAGGGATCGGTGCGGTAGTAGATATACTGCTCCTTTTCCGCTGAGAGCCAGCTTTCTGCTTCGATCCAGACGATCTGCTCACTGAGCTGCGCGGACAGATCATGCAGTACGGCATGTTCATTTGCGATCGGCGCAGCACCGGAGATCCGGTCGCCGTAAATGCCCGCAGAGGTCGGAATCGCCAGCATATACACGGAAATATCGGCGTCTGCCGCAAACCGGTTGACGGCCTCTGCCGCATTCAGGACAGCGTTTTCATCCGGCTGTTCCGCTTGCCGGAGCAGCATTCCGTCTGCGATATAAACATTGCCGACGGCGTCGCTGCCGAATGCAAGCGCCGCGCGGTCATGCATTTGCAGGAGCGGCCGCCAGAACGGATTGGAGCGGGCATCGTCCCCGCCGACCAGCGAGCCGACCGCGAAAAATGCCGTAGCACCGAACAGAATGACGGCCGAAGCGATGCCTTTCAGGGAGCGGCGCGCTCCGGGTTGCTTCTCAGCCATGCCGCAGGCCCTCAACATCGGAGAGGTCGAGCAGCACGCGGCCGTCAAAGCGGCTGTCCGGCAGCATGTGGATTGCCTTTGCAAAGCCTGCGGCCTCCGGGGTATCCGGAATCTCGCCGGAGATGAACCAGAGCTTCCGTTCGGCGGCTTCTCCGGCAGCGAGCGCCATGAGCATTCTGCCGAGTCCGTGACGGCGCAGCGCCGGGAGAATCAGCACGCGGCTGACTCTGGCACAGGGCGGACGGCCGCCGTCGGGTTCGGCCTCCATTTCCAGCAGGCCGAGCGGCGTATCGCCGTCAAAAATGACGAGCAGCATATTGCCTTTGGCAAGCGTTTCCGCGTAATAATCCGCAGACGGGAGCAGTCCGGTCAGTTCGGCGGCTGCCCAGTCGTATGCGGACAGGTCGCTTTCGCGCAGCTTCCGGAATCGCAGCATATGAATCCCTCCGTAATGATTGATTGCGTTATCTTCTATCATACCACAAAAATATACTTTTGTAAAGAGGCGGCGGGCGCGGAGCCCGCGCTGGCGATTCCCTCCGGGCGTATTTGGCCAATGCTCTCCCATTTTCCATAACTGCACGCCGCTGTTCGCGGCTTCTGAAAGTTTACTTCTCCCTGTAAAAATGAAGTGCGGAGTAAGAGGGGAGAGGATAAGGAAAGAGGGAGCGCGAGGGGGAGAACCTTAAGGAGAGGGGAGATCGGAACGGAGCGAAGCGGAGTGATGACTTCCCTCGCATTGTGGTTCTTCCCCTCGCATTCGCGCCCCGCGCCCAAGTAAAATATACAACGGACGAAAGGATCAGGCGAGGATGCATAAAGATTTTGAATTCTGCTCCCATTCAGCATCATCTGAAAAACAAAAGATAACTTCTCCCCGAGCCCCCTCGCTTTCCTGAATCTCTAACCCTCTATGCTCCGCAGAACCCCACTGAACCGCGGAGCAAGAGGGGCGTGGATCAAAAAAAGGCAGCGCGCAAACGGCTGGGAGCAGCCGTGCCAAAGAAACCACGTTTAGCGGCGTGCCGGGCGAAACCTGGGAGAGCATCGGCCAAATTACCCGAAGGAAATTGCCAGCGGGCGCTGCCCGCCGCTTGACTTTTTCGGGGTTTTGTGCTATACTAACTACGTATGTTTTATCGCATTATCAATCATCAGAAAGGATGTATCAGGATGAACAGTTATCAGCCGCTCGACAGCAGCCCGAAGCTCGGTCAGATCCAGCAGGACATG
>JAFZBC010000010.1:0-2337 GCA_017561965.1 Oscillospiraceae bacterium | reverse complement strand
TACCAAGAAGAAGGACGGAAAAACACTGCGCCGTGCGATGCTCACGAATATCTGTGCATTCGGCGCTGTCATGCTGGCAGCGATTGCGCTGCCGGTCGGCGGCTTTGTTTCTGCGGAGACGGCACAGGCGGCAGCAAGCGGTTCTGCACAGGGACTCGGCTTCCTGTCGGCTGCACTCTCCGTCGGCGTTGCATGTATCGGCTGCGGCATGGCCGTCGGCAATGCGGCAACGGCTGCAATCGGTGCGCTGGCTGAGGATGCAAAGTCCTTCTCCAAGGCGCTGATCTTCGTTGCACTGGGCGAAGGCGTCGGCATCTACGGCGTTCTGATCGCCATCATGATCATCAATAAGCTGTAATGCGCGGGTTTGTCATCAGCGACAACACCGATACCCTCATGGGCATGCGCCTCGCCGGCTTTGCGGGTGAGCTCGCACATACGCGCGAGGACACGCTCGCTGTACTCAGCAAAGCGATGCATGAGGATCAGGTCGCGGTCGTGCTCATTACGGAAAAGCTCGCGGCACTCTGCGAGGCAGAGGTACTGGAGCTGAAAACACATGTTTCCGTGCCGCTGCTTGTTGTGATCCCGGACCGGCACGGAAGCGCGGATATGACCGCTGCGATTTCCCGCTATCTGGCGGAAACGGTCGGCATCCACATATAAGATCGTGCGCGGGGCGAGGGCTGCTCCTTGCTCCGTGTACCTGTTTATAAGGATTGGTTTGAAATGGACGCAAATCAGAAGCTAACGCAGTTTATGGAATCGGTCACCCGCAGCACGGATGCGGAGATCGCACAGGCAGAGCGCGAGGCGCAGCAGGAGGCGGAACAGATCCTGCTGGAGGCGGAAACGCGGTGCAGAGCGGATGCAGAGCATACCGTTGCAAAGGCGCGCGCCCGCATCACTGCCAAGTATCAGAAACGGATGTCACAAATCGGCTACCGCGGCAAGACTGCGCTGCTCAGCCGCCGGCAGACGCTCCTGATGGGGCTGTTCGATGCACTGCGGGAAAAGCTGACGGCCTTTACGGCCTCGGAGGATTATCTGCCGTGGATGAAAAAGCTGCTCTCGGAGAATGCCCCGGAGGAGAACGCGACGATTCTGCTGCGCGAGGCGGATCTGCCGATGCAGCAGGCGCTCAGTCAGGCGATTTCTGTTCCTGTCAGCTTCCGCGCGGACAAGAGCATTCTGCTCGGCGGGCTTTCCGTGCTGTCCGCGGACGGCAGACGCTGCAAAAACCATACGCTCGATGAGGCGTATGCGGAGCAGCTGCGCAATTTTTACCGCAATCATAAAATCGACGGGGGGAACGAATGATGCAGCAGCCGGTTATTTACAGCGTCAACGGCCCTGTTGTGAAGATCCGCAATACCAATGTGTTCTCCATGATGGAAATGGTCTATGTCGGCAACCGCAGACTGATCGGTGAGGTCATCGGCCTGACGGATACCGAAACGACCATTCAGGTTTACGAGAGCACTTCCGGCCTGCAAACGGGTGAGCCCGTTGAGCCGACCGGCGCGCCGATGTCCGTGACGCTCGGCCCGGGCATCCTGACGAATATTTTTGACGGCATTGAGCGTCCGCTCCGTGCGCTGGAGGCTGCCTCCGGCGCGTTCATCGGGGACGGACTGGATGTGCCGATCCTGAATACCGAAAAAGAATACGACGTGGACATCAAGGTCAAGGTCGGCACGATGATGCAGCCGGGCGAGGCCTATGCTTCCTGCCCGGAAACCTCCGCGATCCTGCACCTGTGCATGGTTCCGCCGAATCTTTCCGGCAAGGTCGTGTATGCCGCGCCGGACGGAAAATACAAGATCAATGACGAGATCGTGCGCCTTGAGGATGCGGCCGGCAGAGTCCATTCGCTGACGCTCTGCCAGAAGTGGCCGATCCGCCGCGCAAGACCTGCCGCAAAGCGCCTTGCGCCGTCCCGCCCGATGATCACCGGTCAGCGTGTGCTCGATACGCTGTTCCCGATCGCAAGAGGCGGCACAGCGGCGATTCCGGGCGGTTTCGGTACCGGCAAGACCATGACGCAGCACCAGATCGCAAAGTGGTGCGACGCGGATATTATCGTGTATATCGGCTGCGGCGAGCGCGGCAACGAGATGACGCAGGTGCTGGAGGAGTTCACCGCACTGAAGGATCCGCGCACGGGCAAGTCCCTGATGGAGCGCACCGTGTTGATCGCAAACACCTCGAACATGCCGGTTGCGGCGCGTGAGGCGTCCATTTATACCGGTATCACGCTGGCGGAATACTACCGCGACATGGGCTATCATATCGCGATCATGGCGGATTCCACCTCCCGCTGGGCGGAGGCGCTCC
>JAFZBC010000075.1:0-2316 GCA_017561965.1 Oscillospiraceae bacterium | reverse complement strand
GCAGCACCGCAGCATAGCCCTTTTTTCCGGCAGAGAGCGCTGCGTGCGGTTCATGCGTATTGCTCCACGGGGTACAGCGGTCGATGAACGCCTTGAACTGTCCCGGCACGTCCGCCCAGTAGGACGGTGCGGCGAGCACGATGATGTCCGCGGCTTCAAATGCCGCCATGATCTGTGTGACGCCGTCCGCCGGCAGTGCGCAGACGCCTGTTTCGTGACAGCTTCGGCAGCCTTTGCAGAAGCGAAAACTGTAATCGTCGATGCAGGCGGCCACGGTTTCGTACCGCGCGGAGAGCTGCTCTGCGATGATCTGCACCATTGCGGCGGTCGCGCCGGTGCGGACAGGGGAGCAGTTGAAGATCAGTGCGTTCATGGTTCCTCCGGAAATGATTGCTGCCGCGTGCGAAGCGCGGCAGAATGACGGTTATTTCGGATCGCGGACAGGCCGCAGGCGGGACCACAGCACAACGATCAGCTGTGCAGGAATCCCGATGAGAAAGAGCTTCCAGATTTTGTATGTATAGAAAGTGAAAAACAGCGCGCCGAGCACAGACCAGATCAGCAGGGAAATGATGACGAAGTTCCAGCGGCGGTTGAACCAGATCGAATTAAAGACCAGCGCAACGACCGCCGTGATCGGGGCTGCGTAGATAAAGAGGAACGAGCTGTATCTGAGCTCCGGCTGCACGGCGTCCAGCACGACAAAGATCATGGATGCGACCAGCCAGACCAGCACGGCTGCCATGCCCGCGATGATAAAGCGGTTTTTTGTCTGCTGTTTGCTCCCGTTTGCGGATGCCGGTACGGCTTCTGCTTCTGGGACAGGTTCTTCGGCGGATTCCGCAGCGGGTTCTGTGTCGGGCTCCGGTACGGCGGAATCCTCTGCGGATTCTGCGGCGGCTTCCTGCGGCGCATCCGGATCGTTCAGAAAATCGTCAATGCGGATGCCGTAGAAATCCGCGAGCTGCTTCATGACGGCAAGATCCGGCAGCGATTCGCCGCGCTCCCATTTGGAAACCGCTTTGTCGGAATAATGCAGCTGTTCGGCAAGCTGGAGCTGCGTCAGCTGATTGGCCTTGCGCAGGCGTACCAGATTCGACGCGACCACATGCTTCCAATCGTCCATCGGATCACCTCCCTTTGTTGTTTGCGTGATTTCTCTTATTATAGCATATTATCACGAAAAGTGCAATGGGAGAAGTGCAAAAAAGCAATCGCTGTGCAAAATGGGAGTAAAAACGGAGGGCGGCACTGCCGCCTTATAGCATATTAAGCGGCAAAATGCAAGAGCGGCAGCGAAAAGCGGTTGACAATGCAGACAATCTGTGATAGAATGAAATTGCCGTACTATAATAAACGAAAGGGGTGCGAAAAATGGAAGCGTACGACGAAAAAAAGTCGGCGGCGCCGTTTGTGATCCTTCTGATTCTTCTGTTCATGGTTGTACTGGTTGGCGTGGGGTTTGTGTTCGATGTGTTTGCTCCCCTGAAACATACGAACAAAGCACCTGACGTTTCAGTTGAATCCGGCAGGGTGTACATTTTCAAAGACCGGAACTGCGAGTATATGCTGGTTGCGTCATATGTCTTTTCCAATAAAGGAAAGAAGCCGATTTCGTTTGATACATGTTATGATGTATCTGCGCAGATGAACGGGACTGCGTGCCCGAAATGTGTGCCGGAAGATGAGGTTGATGCCACTGTCGAAGAAATAGCGCCGGGCAGGATCGTTGTGATCGAGGTCGTATTTGCGCTGAAGGATTATGTACCGGGCAAATCGGCTGACGTTTCGGTCAGGCTGTATGACCGCTTCGACAACCAAAAGCTGCTCCTCCAGGAAGACCGCAATACAGTGAATCTGGCCGTCAAAGAGAAAAATCCGTTTTGCGGGATCTGCTGATGCGGCTTTCCCCGATACAATGAAAACGCCCCGATGCTGCACGCATCGGGGCAATCTGTTATAGTATGTGCTTCACGAAAAAATCAGATCCTCCAGCTCTGCGCGCAGCCGCCGGATGATCCGTTTTTCCAGCCGCGAGATATAGGACTGCGAAATGCCGATCGCATCCGCAACCTCCTTCTGTGTGCGCTCCTGTCCGTCTTTCAGCCCGAACCGCATCTCCATGATCTGCCGCTCCCGCGGGGAAAGCCGCATGACCGCTTCCCGCAGCAGACGCCGCTCCGATTCGCTCTCCACGCCGCGGCAGACCTCCTCTCCGTCCGTGCCGAGCAGATCCGAGAGCAGCAGCTCGTTGCCGTCCCAGTCCACGTTCAGCGGCTCGTCGATGGAGATCTCTGCACGCTGCTGTGCGGTTTT
>JAFZBC010000074.1:0-4276 GCA_017561965.1 Oscillospiraceae bacterium | reverse complement strand
GCTGGCGGGCGACATCTCATGGGGCATGACCATGGAGCAGGCGCTGCCGGACTTTCAGTGGCTCGATGCGCTGCCCGGAAAAGAGAAGATCATCTTAAAGGGCAACCACGATTACTGGTGGGTCACGATGAAGAAGATGTGTGATTTCTTTGCAGCGCATCAGCTCTCCACGCTGCGGATCCTGCACAATAACTGCTATGCCTGTGAAGGATACGGCATCTGCGGAACGCGCGGCTGGGTCAATATGGAGCCGGGCGCCGCGCCGCCGGATGATGCAAAGGTCAGTGCGCGGGAGGCACAGCGGCTGGAGGTTTCCCTGAATGCTGCGGAGCAGCAGGGCTTGAAGCCGATCGCATTCCTGCATTATCCGCCGGTTTACGGCAGCAGCTGCAATTACCCGATGCTGGATGTGCTCTGGAAGCACACGGTCACGGACTGCTGGTACGGGCATGTACACGGCCGTTCTCAGCACCGCTATGCGGTGAACGGGGAGCGGGACGGGATCTGCTACCACCTGATTGCAGGGGATTATGTACAGTTTATTCCGCAAAAGGTTCTGTAAACTGTATGAACCGAAGAAAGCGGCGGAACCACTGGAAAAATTCTCCTGTTTGTGCTATAATAAAGTGTATCTGTCAATACGCATATGACGCGGCGCCGGGCAGCGCTGCGGCAAAGAAATAACGAAATGTTGGAGGAACAACCGATGAGCTTAGTATCCGATGTGAAAACCGATGTGAATATGAGAGAAGTGACCTTCTCGATTTCCGCCGAGGATCTTGAGGCGGCTTGTGAGCGCGTTTATCAGCGCCAGAAGAAGGATATTGCCGTCAAGGGCTTCCGCAAGGGCAAGGTTCCGCGCAAAATGGTGGAAAAGCTCTACGGTGAGGATGCCTTCTTTGAGGATGCAGTCAACATGATCATCCCTGGCGAGCTGGATGCGATCCTGCGCGAGAAGGAGATCATTATCATTGACCGTCCGTCCGTTGAGCTGGTTTCCTGCTCGAAGGAGGAGGGCGCTGTGTGCAAGGCGACGCTGATCACCAAGCCGGAGGTCACGGTCGGCGAGTACAAGGGTATCCATGCACCGATGCAGGTGCGCGAGATCACCGATGACGACGTGAACCAGCAGATCGAGATGCTGCGTCAGCGTCAGGCGCGTGTCGTCGATGTCGATGACCGTGCTGCACAGACCGGCGACGAGGTCAAGATCAACTTTGAAGGCTTCATCGACGATGTTGCATTTGAAGGCGGCAAGGGCGAGGATTATCCGCTCCGTCTTGGCAGCGGCCAGTTCATCCCGGGCTTTGAGGATCAGATCGTCGGCAAGAACATCGGCGACAAGTTTGAAGTCAACGTCACCTTCCCGGAGGAGTACGGCGACGAGCGCTATGCAGGCAAGCCGGCTGTGTTCAAGACCGAGCTGCTCGGCATCACCATGCAGGAGCTGCCTGAGGTTGACGATGAGTTTGCAAAGGATGTTTCTGAGTTCGATACCATTGCCGAGCTCAAAGAGGATATCAAGAATAAGCTGACCGATTCTGCTGAGCAGCAGGCACAGGTCGCATTTGAGAACGCTGTGTTCGATACGCTCGTGGAGCGCACCGATGCTGTTGTTCCGAAGGTCATGTTTGACCGCCGCATCGACCAGCGTGTCCGTGAGTTCGAGAACCAGCTCCAGCAGCAGTACGGCGACCTGAAGCTCGCTGAGTACCTCCAGCTGACCGGTATGACCATGGATCAGCTGCGCGACGAGTACGAGCCGCAGTCCAAGAAGGAGGTCATGCTCCGTCTTGCACTGGAGAAGATCGCAGATACCGAGGATATTCAGGTTTCTGACGAGGAATTCGAGGAGGCACTCCAGAACTTCGCAGCACAGATGCAGGCTCCGGTCGAGTTCGTCAAGGCGAGAATTCCGCTTGACGATTACCGCACCGATCTGCGCGTGCAGAAGGTCGTGGAGCTCATCAAGAACAATGCTGTCGTTGACAACGACATGGCAAAGGCTGAGGAAGCACCGGCTGCCGAGGAGGCTCCCGCTGCTGAGGAAGCTCCGGCTGACGCTGAGTAATCAGGATGTAAACAGATCAAGGACCGGCTTTTTGCCCCGCGGTGTATGCTGCGGGGCAGAAGCCGGAAATCTGCTTTTTTGCGGCGCTTCCGCGAATCCCGGGGGCTGCTGCTGATTTCCCGAAAGGATGGCAACCATGAACCAGAGCTATATGAGCCTCGTCCCGACGGTCATTGAACAGACCAATCGCGGCGAACGGGCCTACGACATTTATTCCCGCCTGCTGAATGACCGCATCATCATGCTTTCCGAGGATGTCAACGATGTGACGGCGAGCCTTGTCGTCGCACAGCTGCTCTTCCTGGAAAGCCAGGATCCGGAAAAGGATATTTCGCTGTATATCAACAGCCCGGGCGGCTCCGTGACGGCGGGCATGGCGATCTATGATACCATGCAGTATATCAAGTGCGATGTTGCGACCATCTGCATCGGACTCGCAGCGTCCATGGGCGCGCTGCTGCTCTCGTCCGGCGCAAAGGGCAAGAGAATGGCGCTGCCGAACAGCGAGATCATGATCCACCAGCCGCTGATCATGGGCGGCGGTCTGTCCGGCCAGGCGACCGATATCAAGATCCGCACGGATAACCTGCTCCGCACGAAGGGCAACCTGAACCGCATCCTCTCCGAAAACACCGGCAAACCGCTTGCGGAGATCGAGCGCGACGTGGAGCGCGATTACTTCATGACCGCGCAGGAGGCTATGAACTACGGACTGATCGACAAGGTCGTTGACAAGCGCTGAGCCCGGCATTCCGGGAGCCGATCCCATTTCACAGGAGAAAAGAATATGCCTGATAAAAATATGCGGACCTGTAATTTCTGCGGCAAGCCCGAAAGCAAGGTGCAGAGCATGTTCTCCGCAGGGCCGAACAATATCTGCGATGAGTGCGTGACCTACTGCTACGAGCTGCTGTACGGCGATCTGGATGTGAAGCCGAAGAGCCCCGGCAAGGGCAGCAAGCCGAAATCCGCCAAGGAGATCAAGCTGCTCAAGCCCGCGGAGATCAAGAAGGTCCTGGATGAATATGTCATCGGGCAGGACAGGGCGAAAATCTCGCTGGCTGTTTCTGTGTATAACCACTACAAGCGCATCCTCAGCCAGGATGACGGCGGAGATGTGGAGATTCAGAAGAGCAACGTGCTGCTGCTCGGTCCGACCGGTGTCGGCAAGACCTATCTTGCACAGACGCTCGCAAAGATTCTGGATGTTCCGTTCGCGATCGCGGACGCCACGACCATTACCGAGGCGGGCTACGTCGGCGATGACGTCGAAAATGTGCTGCTACGTCTGATTCAGGCGGCAAACTTCGATGTCGAGGCCGCGGAGCGCGGGATCATCTATATTGACGAAATTGATAAAATTGCCAGAAAATCTGAGAATACTTCCCTGACCAGAGATGTCAGCGGTGAGGGTGTTCAGCAGTCGCTGCTGAAAATCATTGAGGGTACGGTTTCCAATGTGCCCCCGCAGGGCGGCAGAAAGCACCCGAATCAGGAGTTCATTCATATCAATACGAAGAATATCCTGTTCATCTGCGGCGGCGCGTTTGACGGCCTGGAAAAGCATATCGTCAGCCGTACCGAATCCTCCGGACTCGGCTTCGGCGCGCAGGTGCTCTCCAAAAAGGAGAAAACCGAAAACATTTTCCGGAAGGTCATCCCGCAGGATCTGGTCAAGTACGGCATCGTGCCGGAACTGGTCGGCCGGCTGCCGATCATCACCACGCTGGACGAAATGGACGAGGAATCGCTGATCCGGATTCTGACCGAGCCGAAAAACGCATTGGTGCGGCAGTATGCAAAGCTGTTTCACTATGACGACATCGAGCTGGAGATCGAAACCGGGGCACTCGCGGAAATCGCAAAGCGTGCGATCGAGCAGAAAACCGGCGCCCGCGGCCTGCGTGCGATCCTTGAAGGCATTCTGATGCAGACGATGTTCGATGCACCGTCAGTCGGAAATGTGAAGAAGGTGCTTGTCACGGCGGATTGCGTGCAGAACAGCACGCCGCCGAAGCTGCTGACCGCAAAAGGCGAGGAAGTATCCGCTGCATAAGGCATAAGGGAACCGCTGAATAATCCACGCCTGGCGGCTTGGCACGCAATCTGCTTGCATCTTTTCCGCCATCCTGCACAGAAACTCCTTGCTGGGCGGCAGCCCGGCGGCGTCGTTTCTGCACAATCTGACGAACAATCTGACTGCGT
>JAFZBC010000009.1:0-4050 GCA_017561965.1 Oscillospiraceae bacterium | reverse complement strand
CTTAAGAATCCCATTATGGTAAAAACAATGTATTTTCTCCGCTTTTCTATGTTGCGGGATTCCAAAGGGTCAGCGACCCTTTGGCAGGTTTGGTGAGTTTGCGGTGCAAACTCATAGCGAAGCGGGCGAGAGTCCCATTATCAATTATCGCGTAGCGATACCTTTATCGACAAGCTGATACATCACTTTCATCAAAATTGGATGCTTAAGGGACATATGAAGCAGAGGCCTGGGGACAGCGTCCCCATTTATAATCCATCGGAGATACCGCTTTTATACGCCCGCTTTCCGCAGTCAGAGAATAAAGCAAATCAGGCCGCTGCATCCCTCGTTGATAACACGTTCCAGCGTTTCCTGCAACTTGATGCGCGCCTCCGCGGGCATCTTGCTCAGCTTGGCGTGCAGGCCCTCATTCACCAGCTCATGCAGCGATTTCCCGAAGATATTGGATTCCCAGATCTGCGCGGGATTCTCCTCAAACTCCCGCAGCAGATACAGCACAAGCTCCTCGCTCTGCTTCTCGCTGCCGACAATCGGGCTGACCGTCGTCTGGATGCCCGCCTTCATGATATGCAGCGACGGCGCAGACGCCCGCAGCCGGACGCCGTACCGTCCGCCCTGCCGGATCATCTCCGGTTCCTCCAGCGTCAGCTCACCCGCCTCCGGCATGATGATGCCGTAACCGGTTGCCTCGGCCTCCTCCAGCGCCGGACGGATCCGCTCATACGCCCGCCGGATCCGCGAAAGCTCCAGCAGCACCGGGAACAGCTCGTTCTCGCTTTGAATCTCGATGCCGGTTTCCTCGCCGAGAATGCGGTAAAAGAGCGCGGGATCCAGCGACAGCCGGAGCGTGACGGTTCCGGTGCCTGCTGCAATCCGCCGGATCGACGCTTCCTGAATATACGGGCAGTCCCTGATCTGATCCGGCAGCGTGCGGGCATCCCGCATCACCGAAAGCCCCTGTGCTGCCTTACGCACGGCGTCAAAGACCGCGGTTTTCAGCCAGTGCCCCTGTTCCAGTGCGGGCAGCCAGTGCGCCGTTTCCACATTGACCTCCCGGATCGGGAACATATCCAGCAGCTTCGTGAGAATCTCCCGGACGGTATCCTCATTCAGCGACAGGCAGCTGACCGCGAGAGCCGGTGCGCCGTACTGCCGTTCCAGCTCCGCCGCGAGCCCCTGCGCCGCCTGCGATTCCGGCTCGACACAGTTCAGCAGGATCACGAACGGTTTGCCGAGTGCCTGCAATTCCCCGATGACGCGCGCTTCCGCCTCGGCATATTCTGCGCGTGGAATATCCGTCACGGAGCCGTCCGTCGTGACGACCAGCCCGGCCGTCGAATGCTCCGAAATGACCTTCTGCGTGCCGATTTCCGCCGCCATATTGAATGGAACAGCTTCATCGAACCACGGCGTTTTCACCATGCGCGGCGCCTCATCCTCAATATACCCGAGGCTGCCCGGCACGATGTATCCGACGCAGTCGATCATGCGGACGGAGAGCTGCGCGCCCTCCGGCAGCGTGATCTCCACGGCCGTTTCCGGCACAAATTTCGGCTCGGTCGTCATGATCGTGCGGCCGCCCGCACTCTGCGGGAGCTCGTCGTTTGCCCGGACGCGGCGCGCCTCCTCCGGGATATTCGGGATGACGACAGTTTCCATAAAACGCTTGATCAGCGTGGATTTTCCCGTCCGGACAGGACCGACCACGCCGATATAAATATCGCCGCCTGTACGCTGCGCGATGTCCGCGTAAATATCATTCATAATACTCCTCCGGTCGATTCAGATTCACTGTTATGTGCCTGCCGGGATCAGCAGCATCTGCGGAGCGGTCAATGGATCCGCGGAAATATCGTTCTCCGCACGGATCGCAGATTCCGCAGCGTGATACCGCCTGGCGATCTCCCAGAGTGACTCTCCCGGCTGTCCGAAATACAGCCGCAGCGCATACTGCCCGTTCTCCGGCAGTCTCGATTCTGCGTCGATCTGCACATCCGTCAGCAGCGTGCAGGTTTTCTGCTGCATCATCTGCCCGCTGACCAGCAGCTCCGCCTGAAGCGTAACACTGTCGGAACCGGTCAGCGTATAAGAACAGTTCTGTACTGTGACAGGCGGGAGCATCCCTGCGCTCTGCGGGAGCGTCCATGTGAACGGTGACCGCTGCTCCAGCATCAGCGGATGCGATTCCGCGTCCGCCGCGAGCACATAACCATGCAGCGTTCCGGAAATGACCGTTCCGCCGTTTTCTGCGGCCGTCCGGAGCGATTCCGGCTCCGCCCATGCCGCATAGACCTTTGTGATGACCGCGTCCGGCTGCGTGAGCGTCAGCTTTTGCCGGAACCGCTCGGAAACCGGTACCGGCGCGGTCAGAACCGGAATCTGCTCTGCCAGCGGCTCCGCGGGATGTACCGTCGAATACAGATCGGTCAGCAGCGCCGCGCTGCTCTGCCGGACGGCCTCGCAGTCCAGCACAATTTCCAGATCCGCGTGAAGCAGACGGATATCCCCGTTGTTCTCCGATTCCGGCGTCAGGGTAATCCCAGCGGTGCGCGCAGTCACAAGGCAGGTCATGTCGTCCGCAAGACCGTCCTGCTCCGCGATCTGACTGAACGGCAGTACGGCGGTGAACGATTCGATGCCGCCTGCCGCAGCATACAGCAGCGTGACCGCGGCCTCGCCCTTGATGACCAGCTTTCCTGCGACAATCCGCGTTTCCGTAACAGTCGGCGTACTCTGCTGCCGCAGGACGGAGAGCAGCGCGGGCTGCGCATCCGGCAGGCGAATGTCGTCCGAGAGCGTGAAGCGTTTTTGTGTCCGCAAAAGCTGCGATACAAAGCTGAACGGCTCGGCACGGGTCTGCACATGCAGTCCCTCTGCGCCGCTGAGAACGGTACGCGGCTGCGCACCAGAGCAGACCGCACGGATCCGCACGGCGCCGCGCAGGTCAATGCGCCGCGGACTGACCGCGCGGCAGTTGAGATAGGACGGCTCCGCGTTCATACTGACACGGAGCTGACCGGCATCTCCGGCGCCCGCGGGGAGCTCCAGCCTGCCGGTATGCGTGAGCTGCTGCGTCAGCGCCTGCACGGTATCGGTTTCCGCGCCGCAGTAGAGCACATGCAGCGTTGTGTGCAGTGTATACGGAACGGCGCCGTCCGCGGGCGGTTCCGCAAGAACGACAGTTTCCGCAGTACAGCTGAGCAGGCGGAAAAAATCGGGGTAATAATCCGGCAGGACGTAATCGAGCTCAATGCTCTGTTCCTGCTCCGGATCCGGGAGCATCAGCGGCGTGAGTACGGTTTCCTGCCGCAGTGTCCAGTTGCTTTCCAGTGTCATGGCGATCCCTCCGGTTTCTGCGGCGGCTGCCGCAATGCTTGGTATATTGTATGCATGTCCGGAGAAAAAAAGAACCGCGGACGCCTGCGTGAATAAGGAATCTCCGATGGATTGAGAATAGGGCTCCGCCCCAAACCACGCTTAAGGGACAGATGTCCCTTAAGAATCCCATAACAGATGAAAAACGGGATTCCGAAGGCCATGTCCCTTCGGAATCCCGAAATCTATCTTTGCTGCGTGCGGGGCAAACTCGCTGCCGGTCGCACCTTATCCTGCCAGCGCATCCATAAAATAGGAGGAGCCGTTGCGTGCGTCAAATTTTGCCGCAATCTCTTTGCACTGTGCAAGCAGCGCATCCGCCTGCATCAGAAGCTGCGCGGAATCCGCATCCGGCAGCGATAGTCCGGCCTCTGCCGCCCTGCGGAACAGCCGCTCCGCGCCGCGGTCAAACCAGAAGCAGAGATACGGATTCCGCGAGCCCTCGCGCAGTGCTTTGTTCTGCGCATAAAACCGCAGTCCCTCCGCCGGATCGGTCAGCGCAAACCAGCACAGCATCATGCCGATCGGCTCCAGCTGGAACCGGTTGCCCGCACAAAGCTGCCGCAGCGGCTTTGCATACTGCTCCGCATCGGTCAGATCCCCGCGCTGCAGCGCGTCCGACAGCAGCGAGAAATACGTCTTGCAGGGCACCTCCTCCGTGCGGAGATGATT